>CP054689.1:0-107500 GCA_013348725.1 Ectothiorhodospiraceae bacterium 2226 | reverse complement strand
CTATCCATGGCCAGGGTGAAGGTGGGGTAATGCCCACTGGAGGCCCGCACCGGGATCTGTTGAAAAAGATTCGGATGAGCTGTGGATCGGAGTGAAAGGCTAATCAAGCTCGGAGATAGCTGGTTCTCCCCGAAAGCTATTTAGGTAGCGCCTCGTGTGATCACTCCCGGGGGTAGAGCACTGTTTCGGCTAGGGGCCCATCCCGGGTTACCAAACCGATGCAAACTCCGAATACCGGGAAGTGCAGCACGGGAGACAGACGGCGGGTGCTAACGTCCGTCGTCAAGAGGGAAACAACCCAGACCGCCAGCTAAGGTCCCCAAATCATGGCTCAGTGGGAAACGATGTGGGAAGGCACAGACAGCCAGGAGGTTGGCTTAGAAGCAGCCATCCTTTAAAGAAAGCGTAATAGCTCACTGGTCGAGTCGGCCTGCGCGGAAGATTTAACGGGGCTTAAGCCATGTACCGAAGCTGCGGATTTGCGCGCAAGCGCAAGTGGTAGGAGCGTTCCGTAGGCCGTTGAAGGTGGATCGTAAGGTCTGCTGGAGGTATCGGAAGTGCGAATGCTGACATGAGTAACGATAATGCGGGTGAAAAACCCGCACGCCGAAAGCCCAAGGTTTCCTGCGCAACGTTAATCGGCGCAGGGTGAGTCGGCCCCTAAGGCGAGGCCGAAAGGCGTAGTCGATGGGAAACAGGTTAATATTCCTGTACCGCGTATTACTGCGATGGGGGGACGAAGAAGGCTAGGTCAGCCGGGTGTTGGACGTCCCGGTTCAAGCGTGTAGGGAGTGGCTTTAGGAAAATCCGGAGCCACAATCCTGAGGCGTGATGACGAGCTCCCTTGTGGAGCGAAGTGATTGATGCCCAGCTTCCAGGAAAAGCCTCTAAGCTTCAGGTAATGCGTGACCGTACCCCAAACCGACACAGGTGGGCAGGGTGAGTATCCCAAGGCGCTTGAGAGAACTCGGGTGAAGGAACTAGGCAAAATAGCACCGTAACTTCGGGAGAAGGTGTGCCCCCCATTACGTGAAGGCCCTGCGGCCGGAGCGGAAGGGGGTTGCAGTGACCAGGTGGCTGCGACTGTTTATTAAAAACACAGCACTCTGCAAACTCGTAAGAGGACGTATAGGGTGTGACGCCTGCCCGGTGCCGGAAGGTTAAGTGATGGGGTTAGCTTCGGCGAAGCTCTTGATCGAAGCCCCGGTAAACGGCGGCCGTAACTATAACGGTCCTAAGGTAGCGAAATTCCTTGTCGGGTAAGTTCCGACCTGCACGAATGGCGTAACGATGGCCACACTGTCTCCACCCCGAGACTCAGTGAAATTGAATTCGCTGTGAAGATGCAGCGTACCCGCGGCAAGACGGAAAGACCCCGTGAACCTTTACTACAGCTTTACACTGAACTTCGAGTCTGCTTGTGTAGGATAGGTGGGAGGCTTTGAAGCCGGGACGCCAGTTCCGGTGGAGCCACCCTTGAAATACCACCCTGGCATGCTTGAGGTTCTAACCCAGGTCCGTTATCCGGATCGGGGACAGTGTATGGTGGGTAGTTTGACTGGGGCGGTCTCCTCCCAAAGCGTAACGGAGGAGCACGAAGGTACCCTCAGCACGGTCGGAAATCGTGCGTTGCGTGCAAAGGCATAAGGGTGCTTGACTGCGAGACATACACGTCGAGCAGGTGCGAAAGCAGGTCTTAGTGATCCGGTGGTTCTGTATGGAAGGGCCATCGCTCAACGGATAAAAGGTACTCCGGGGATAACAGGCTGATTCCTCCCAAGAGTTCATATCGACGGGGGAGTTTGGCACCTCGATGTCGGCTCATCACATCCTGGGGCTGTAGCCGGTCCCAAGGGTATGGCTGTTCGCCATTTAAAGTGGTACGCGAGCTGGGTTTAGAACGTCGTGAGACAGTTCGGTCCCTATCTGCCGTGGGCGTTGGAGATTTGAGAGGAGCTGCTCCTAGTACGAGAGGACCGGAGTGGACGTACCTCTGGTGTTCCGGTTGTCACGCCAGTGGCACTGCCGGGTAGCTATGTACGGACGGGATAACCGCTGAAAGCATCTAAGCGGGAAGCCCCCCTCAAGATGAGATCTCCCTGGAGCCTCGAGCTCCCTGAAGGTCCGTCGTAGACCACGACGTTGATAGGCGGGATGTGGAAGTGCAGTAATGCATGTAGCTAACCCGTACTAATTGACCGTGAGGCTTGACCATATAACACCCAAGTATGTTGGGTGCCTGCAGTACAGACCCGCGCCCCAGCAACCTTCCCGATTTCATCACGGTAAGCCGTGAACACCGGTTTGCCTGGCGGCCATAGCGAGTGGGAACCACCCGATCCCATCCCGAACTCGGAAGTGAAACCACTCAGCGCCGATGATAGTGTGGGGCTTCCCCATGCGAAAGTAGGTCACCGCCAGGCTTTAATTCGAACCCCTGTGGTCAAGTGACCGCAGGGGTTTTTTCTTGTGCGTGGGCGGGCTTCGGGGGCTGAGCCTGGGCCCCGATGCGGGGGGTGCTTACGCCACTCAATAACTTAAACCTCTGTGGTCTGCCGATCGCAGGGGTTTTTTGTTTTCGTTACGCGCAGGGCTCCCAAAATTTATGCGCTCCCGGGGGTGCGCGTAGGTCTGGAGCGTCGCTAGGTGGGACGGCTTGCCCATTAGAACTAGCCGCGCTCGCTATTGCGCCGCGGGAGTAGGGAGGGGAGCGGGTTTCCAGTATAGTTTCCCCACCGCTGGCCAGCCTATCATGCACGCGTCATGAACATACTTGTGAGCAACGACGACGGTTATCTTGCGCCCGGGATACAGTGTCTCGCGGAGGCGCTGCGCAGCGTAGGGGAGGTGACGGTCGTCGCGCCCGACCGCGATCGCAGCGGAGCCAGCAATTCGCTGACGCTGGAGTATCCGATCCGGGCAACATGGATGGATGCACGCACGGCGCGAGTGGACGGGACGCCGACGGACTGTGTGCACCTGGCGATCACGGGCTTGCTCGATGAGGAGCCGGACATGGTGATCTCGGGTATCAATGCGGGCGCGAATATGGGCGATGACGTGCTGTATTCGGGGACCGTGGCGGCGGCGATGGAGGGGCGTTTTCTAGGCCTGCCGGCGATCGCCGCATCGCTCGTCTACCAGGGCCAGCCGCAGCACTTCGACACGGCCGCGCGGGCGGTGGTGCATCTCATCGAACGGTTACGGAGCGATCCTCTGCCCGCGGATACCATACTCAACGTTAACGTCCCGGATGTGCCATGGGATCAGTTGCAGGGCTTCGAGGCGACACGTCTTGGGCACCGGCACAAGTCGGAGCCGGTGGTCCGGGCAACCGACCCCCGCGGCCGAGAGATCTATTGGGTCGGTCCGGCGGGCGCGGAGCAGGACGCGGGTCCCGGGACGGACTTCCATGCCGTGCGCCGCGGTTACGTGTCGGTCTCGCCGATCCAGGTGGATCTGACGCGCTACGCGGCCCTGGATCAGGTGGCGAATTGGCTGAGGGGTCAGGCGTGATTACGGATTCGCTGGAGGGCATCGGCATGACCTCGCGGCGCACGCGCGCGCGCCTCGTGCAGCGCCTGCGCGAAGCGGGGGTCGCGGACGAACGTGTGTTGTCGGCGCTTGGCGAGGTGCCGCGGCACGCGTTTGTGGATGAGGCGCTGGCGAGTCGAGCCTACGAAGATACCGCACTGCCGATCGGCCATGGACAGACAATTTCACAACCGTTGGTGGTCGCCCGGATGACTGAGGCGTTGCTGGGGGGCGGGACGCTGGGGAAGGTTCTGGAGATCGGGACGGGTTCAGGCTATCAGACCGCGGTGCTGGTGCGTGTGGCGAGCCAAGTGTTTTCGGTTGAGCGCTACGGGCCGCTGCTCGCCCAGGCACGGGCCCGCCTGGCGGCCTTGCAGGTGCGCAACGTCCAGCTGCGGGTTGGAGACGGTTTCGACGGTTGGCCGCAGGAGGCACCCTACGACGGCATACTGCTCGCGGCGGCGCCGCGAGAGATTCCGAGCGCCTTGCTCGAGCAGCTGGCGGATGGTGGGCGGATGATCTTGCCGGTCGGCGAGGGTGATACTCAGGAGTTGGTGTTGATCCTGCGCCGGGGTGAGGAGTTCGAGCAGCAGCGGATGGGACGGGTGCGTTTCGTTCCCATGCAGGCGCAAGTGGTCCGCTGATGGGCCTCTTCGGCGCCCTGTACGCGCGGACCATGATCTGGGCCCGCCACCGACACGCCCCCCGTTATCTTGCCGGGCTGAGCTTCGCCGAGTCTTCGTTTTTTCCGATTCCGCCGGATGTGATGTTGGCGCCGATGGCTTTGGCCCAACCCCGGCGGGCCTGGTACTTCGCGTTGCTGACCACCATCGCCTCGGTCCTCGGCGGGGTCCTGGGCTATCTCATAGGGATGCTCGCGTTTGAATTGGTCGCGCCGTGGCTGAAGGCCGTGGACTACTGGGAGCATTACTTGGCCGCCCAGGAGTGGTTCGCGCGGTGGGGATTTTGGGCAATCCTACTCGCCGGCTTCGCGCCCATTCCGTATAAGGTGTTCACCATTGCCGCCGGTGTGGTCGGGATGGCTTTGCTGCCGTTCGTGGTCGGATCATTGATTGGGCGAGGGGCTCGATTCTTTCTGGTGGCCGGCTTGATGGCTTGGGGGGGCGCGCGTATGGAGCAGGTATTGCACCGCTGGGTGGATCGCTTGGGCTGGGCCCTGGTCGGACTGGCGGTGGTAGGCTACGTGCTCTTACGGGGGTGATGTGAGGCTGGTTTGGCTCCTGCTGGTCGTCTGGCTGTCACTGGTAGGCTGCGCGGGTGGCGGACATCACCCGGACCAGCCCCGCTGGATTCCCGCCACGCATAAGGTCGCCGCGGGCGAGACTCTGTACGGTATTTCGTTCCAGTACAGCCTCGATTATCGCCGAGTGGCCGATTGGAACGGCATTCGCCCTCCCTATCGCATCCATCCAGGCCAGCGACTGCGCCTTTATCCACCGGGCGGACACGCCGTGGAGCTTGCGCGCGCGCAGCAGCCGCGCGCGGCTTCCTCGCCTAGCTCAGCCCCTGCCACGCCCGCCCGGACAGCGCCGATGGCCGTGCCGGAGGCCGGACAACCCCAGCGCAGTGCCGCAGTGCCCAGTTCGGGTGGGACTACGGCTGGCGGGGTACGCAGTCCGGCGCCGCGCGCAGCTACTCCGTCGAGCGGGGGGGCGGTTCAATGGCAATGGCCGTTGGAAGGGGCCATCCTAACCACCTATAACGCAAGCAATTCCGGCCGTCGGGGTATCAGAATCGCGGGGAATCCGGGACAACCCGTATATGCAGCGGCGCAGGGACGTGTAGTCTATAGCGGAGGTGGACTTATCGGCTATGGAAGGCTAGTGATCATCAAGCACAGCGACACCTTCCTGAGTGCCTATGCCCACAATAGAACGCTACTCGTCGAGGAAGGCGAGAGCGTCAAGGCGGGACAGCAGATCGCGGAAGTGGGGAATACGGGTTCTACCGACCGGGCGTCGCTTTATTTCGAGATTCGCCACAACGGTCAACCCGTGGATCCGCTGCAGCATCTGCCGAAACGGAAGCTCTAACCACAATACAGGGAGCGTTCACGATGAATGGACTTCGCGCCTCTTACAGGGACCTCAAGGATGTCGAACTTCTCAAGGACGTATACGAAGACCGAGAGGACATCGAAGCGGCGGAGCAGGACGCTGAGCCGGATGACGACGAGGAGGATGTCGACTATAGCCCGGGGAAGGTGCCCGATCGCCAGCAAATGGACGCGACACGGCTCTACCTCAGCGAGATCGGCGCATCCCCACTACTGAGTGCCGAGGAGGAGGTGTACTTCGCCCGCCTCGCGCAGAAGGGTGACGAGAAAGCGCGCAAGCGCATGATCGAGAGTAACCTCCGACTGGTGGTCAAGATCGCGCGGCGCTATCTCAACCGCGGGTTGCCGTTACTGGATCTCATCGAGGAAGGCAACCTCGGGCTGATCCGCGCGGTGGAGAAGTTCGATCCCGAGCGCGGCTTCCGTTTCTCCACCTACGCGACGTGGTGGATCCGACAGACCATCGAGCGCGGCATCATGAATCAGACGCGCACCATCCGGCTGCCGATCCACGTCATCAAGGAGATCAACGTCTACGTGCGCGCGGCCCGTCAGTTGGCCCAGACGCTGGACCACGAGCCCACGCCGGATGAGATTGCCGAGATGCTCGAGAAGCCCGTGGAGGACGTTAAGCGCATGTTGGGCCTCAACGAACGGGTTGCCTCGGTGGACGTGCCGCTGGGTCGGGATGGCGACAAGCTGCTGTTGGACGCGATTCCGGACGAAAACAACACCGATCCCGCCGTCGTCCTGCAGGAAGGCGACGTACGTGGAAACCTCGAGTATTGGCTGTCGCAGCTGACCGACAAGCAGCGCGAGGTCGTCGAGCGCCGCTTCGGCCTGAACGGCCACGACGTGGCCACGCTCGAAGAGGTCGGCAACAAGATCGGTGTGACCCGCGAGCGGGTACGCCAGATCCAGCTCGAGGCGCTGAAGCGTCTGCGGGAGATACTCGAGGGGCAAGGCTTCTCGGAAGACGCCCTGTTCCGGTAGACACGGCGCTACGCCGGATGGGAAGGGGCGGCCGAGCCGCCCCTTCCCGTTTCAACGGCGATTCAAGCCGCTTCTTCGACGGCGCGGCGGTTCAAGCCACCTCTTCAACGGCGCGGCGATTCAAGCCGCTTCGATCATGAGCAAGGCGGCCGCGACGCGCCGTCCTTCCGCGGCGAGGATGTTAAAGGTGCGGCAGGCGGCCGCCGTGTCCATGACTTCGACGCCGATTTGGCGCGCTGCCAAAGGCGCTGTGCAGCCGGCGGCGGGGAAGCGCAGCCGCGCGCCCGACCCGAACAGGACCACTTCGGGGTCCAGTTCTTCCAGCATCGCGAAATGGTCCGCCGCCAAGTCTTCGAAGCGCTCGGGGGGCCAGGCGCGGATCAGGCGGGAGGGGGTCACGACCACGCTCGATTCGACGGTCTCGCGCTGCCCGCCGAGCGCTTCCGCCGGTGTCGCCGGCGCGCCGCCGGCGTGCGCCACCGTGATGCGCCCCTCCTCGTAGGCGACGATCTGGTAACCGCCCCCGGCTTCCAAGTTGAATTTCATCGGCTCCCTCCTCAGGGCCGCGCGCTGAGCGGCGCGCAATTGACAGTGATTTGGGCCAGCAGTTAATGTTAACAGTCTTTGACGGACCCGGTGCGCGGGTCCCGCCGCGCCTTATTGGACTGCTGCCTTGATCGACGAATTCCAACGTATTAAACGGCTGCCTCCCTACGTATTCAACATCGTCAACGACCTAAAAGCCAAGGCACGAGCGCGGGGGGAGGACATAGTCGACTTCGGCATGGGCAATCCCGATCAGCCCACGCCCCAGCACATTGTCGATAAGCTCGTGGAGGCCGCCCAGCGCGGCGATACTCACCGCTACTCGGTCTCACGCGGTATTCCGCGCCTGCGCCGGGCGATCTGCCAGTGGTATCAGAAGCGCTATGGCGTCACCCTGGATCCCGAGCGCGAAGCGATCGTCACCATCGGCTCCAAGGAAGGGCTGGCACATCTCGCGCTGGCGACCATGGGCCCCGGGGACGCGGTGCTGGTGCCGAATCCGTCCTACCCGATCCACCCCTACGGCTTCGTGATCGCCGGGGCGCACATTCAGCACGTGCCCCTGGTGGACGGCGGGGACTTCTTCGGGGAGCTGGAGAAGGCCATCAAGGACTCCTGGCCTAAGCCCAAGATGTTGGTGCTGAACTTCCCCGGAAACCCGACCACGCAATGCGTGGACCTCGAGTTTTTCGAGAAGGTGGTGGCGGTGGCCCGAGAGCATAAGATCTGGGTGGTCCACGACTTGGCGTACGCAGATCTTGCGTTCGACGGTTACGTGGCGCCCTCGATCCTGCAGGTGCCGGGCGCGACCGAGGTGGCGGTCGAGTTCTTCACCCTCTCCAAAAGCTACAACATGCCGGGCTGGCGCGTGGGCTTCATGTGCGGCAACGAGCAGCTGGTGGCTGCGCTGGCACGCATGAAGTCCTACCTCGACTACGGCATGTTCACGCCGATCCAGGTGGCGGCGATCACCGCCCTGGAGGGGCCGCAGGATTGCGTCACCGAGATCCGCGACATGTACCAGCGCCGGCGCGACGTACTGTGCGACGGCCTGAATGCGCTCGGTTGGACGGTGGAGAAGCCCAAGGCGACCATGTTCGTGTGGGCGCCGATTCCCGAGCAGTACCGCCACATGGGCTCGCTGGAGTTTGCCAAGAAGCTGCTGGAGGACGCTTGCGTTGCCGTCTCGCCGGGCGTCGGCTTCGGCGAGTACGGCGACGATCATGTGCGCTTCAGCCTCATCGAAAACGAACACCGTACACGCCAAGCCTTGCGCGGCATCCGCGACATGTTCCGGCGTGATCGGCAAGCGGCCATGAAGGAGACGGCAGGGTGAATCCGGTAAAGGTCGGCCTGTTGGGCCTGGGGACGGTCGGGTGCGGCACGGTCAGCGTGCTCGCGCGCAATGCCGAAGAAATAGCGCGCCGCGCGGGCCGCGGCATCGAGGTGGTGCGGGCGGCCGCGCGTGACCTCGACCGCCCGCGCACCTGTGACACCACCGGCATCGCCTTGAGCGCCGACCCCCGCGAGGTGGTGGACGACCCGGACGTCGCGGTAGTGGTGGAACTCATCGGTGGGGACACCCTCGCGCGCGAGTTGGTGCTGCGCGCCATCGAGCAGGGCAAGCACGTGGTCACCGCCAACAAGGCGCTCATCGCCAAGCACGGCAATGAAATCTTTGCGGCGGCGCAGGCGCGCGGCGTGACCGTGGCATTCGAGGCGGCGGTGGCGGGCGGTATCCCCATCATCAAGGCCTTGCGCGAAGGGCTGGCCGGCAACCGCATCGAGTGGCTGGCCGGCATCATCAACGGTACCGGCAACTTCATCCTGACCGAGATGCGCGACAAGGGCCGCGAGTTCGCCGACGTGCTGGCCGAGGCGCAGCGCCTGGGTTATGCCGAGGCCGATCCGACCTTCGACGTGGAAGGCATCGACGCCGCGCACAAACTGACCATTCTCGCCGCGATCGCGTTCGGGATTCCGCTTCAGTTCGACAAGGTGTACACCGAGGGCATCACGCGCATTACGCGCGAAGACGTCGCTTACGCCGAGCAGCTGGGGTATCGCATCAAGCACCTGGGGTTCGCGCGCGCCACCGCCGAAGGCGTGGAGCTGCGTGTGCACCCCACGCTGATTCCCGAGCGACGTCTGATCGCGAACGTCGACGGCGTGATGAACGCGGTACTGGTGAAGGGCGACGCGGTGGGCCCGACGCTGTACTACGGCGCGGGTGCCGGTGCCGAGCCGACGGCCTCGGCGGTGGTGGCGGATCTGGTCGATGTGGTGCGTGCGCTCACCTCGGATCCGGAGAACCGGGTTCCGCATCTGGCCTTTCAGCCCGATGCCTTGTCCGACGTGCCGGTGTTGGCCATGGAGCAGGTACAGACGGCCTATTTCCTGCGCATGCAGGCGCAGGACCGCCCCGGCGTGCTCGCGGAGGTGACACGCATCCTGGGTGACCAAGGCATCAGCATCGAGGCCATCCGCCAGCACGAGCCGCAGGGCGAGGCGGCCTCGGTGACCGTCATCATGCTCACGCACCGGGTCGCCGAAGGCAGTATGAACCGCGCCATCGCCAGCATCGAGGCGCTGGAATCCATCGACGGCGCGGTGACCCGCATCCGCGTCGAACACCTTAACCGCAACTGACCCGCGGGCGCCCGCGCCCGCCTACGAGGAAGCACATGTCCTTTCGCCCCCGCTACACCGGCCTGATCGAGAGATACCGCGACCGCCTGCCGGTGCACGACGACACGCGCATCATCAGCCTGGGCGAGGGCAACACGCCCCTCATTCGCCTGCACAATGTGCCGCGCGCCCTCGGCAAGAACGTGGAGATCTACGTTAAGTTCGAGGGCCTGAACCCGACCGGTTCGTTCAAGGACCGTGGCATGACCATGGCCGTCACCAAGGCGGTCGAAGAGGGCAGCCGCGCCATCATCTGCGCCTC
The DNA here is from genome assembly GCA_013348725.1 of Ectothiorhodospiraceae bacterium 2226. Lineage (NCBI taxonomy): Bacteria > Pseudomonadati > Pseudomonadota > Gammaproteobacteria > Chromatiales > Ectothiorhodospiraceae > Ectothiorhodospiraceae bacterium 2226. Next base: position 97,400 of record CP054689.1, on the reverse strand, counting down.
GACCGGCAACACCTCGGCCGCCGCGGCGGCCTATGCCGCGCGCGCCGGCATCACCGCCTTCGTGTTGATCCCCGACGGCAAGATCGCGCTCGGCAAGCTGGCGCAGGCCATGATGCACGGGGCGCGCATCGTGCAGATCAAGGGCAATTTCGATGAAGGCATGCAGCTCGTGAAGGAAGTGGCGGGCGAGGCGCCGGTGACCATCGTCAATTCGATCAACCCCTATCGTTTGCAGGGGCAGAAGACGGCCGCCTTCGAGATCGTCGAGGAGCTCGGGCGCGCGCCGGACTACCATTGTCTGCCGGTTGGCAACGCCGGCAACATCACCGCGCACTGGATCGGCTACACGGAGGTGTCGGCCGCCTCGGGTGATCAGGTGACACGCGCCTGTGCGTTCTGTAACGGACACTGCATGTACGCGGGCGGGGCGCTGGTGGGCAACCGGCCCAAGATGATCGGCTATCAGGCCGCGGGGAGCGCGCCGTTCATGCGCGGCCATATGGTCGACGACCCCGATACGCTCGCCACCGCGATCCGGATCGGCCATCCGCAGTCGTGGGAGCAGGCCTGGACGGTGCAGAAAGAGTCCGGCGGCTGGTTCGACGAGTGTGCCGACGAGGAGATCCTCGCGGCCCAGAAGCTGCTGGCGGAGAAGGAGGGCGTGTTCTGCGAGCCGGCCTCCGCCGCCTCGCTCGCCGGGGCGATGCGCGACATCCGCAATGGCCGGATCCCCGAGGGCAGCAGCGTGGTCTGCACCCTCACCGGGCACGGCCTCAAGGATCCCGACATCGCCATTCGACAGAGCGCGCAGGACCTCACCGCCGTGGAGGCTACCTTGCCGGCGGTGCGGGACGTCATCCTCCGTAACCTGCCGAACTGAGTGGCCGGGTGGCTGCAGCAGCCCCGCTGAGCCTCCTCATCCCGGGGTTGCTGGCGCGTCTGCCCGGAGCAGATGCATTGGCGGGGACCGAATGGCCGTCCCTGGAGGGCCTGCAGGCACTGCTGCGCTACGGCGAGGCCGTGGCGGCGCCGGCGGTGGGGCTGGAAGCCGCATTGGCGGTCCGCTTCGGCGTGTCGCCGGTGGAGCGCCTGCCGGTTGCCTCGCTCACGCGCGTGCTCGACGGCGGGGCGCCCGACGAAGATGTTTGGCTGCGCGCCGACCCGGTCTACCTGCAGGCCGATCGCGACAGCCTGCGACTGCTCGACGACGCCCCCGCCCTGACGCCGGAGGAGTCGGTCCAACTGGCCGCCCACCTCAACACGCATTTCGCCGACGAGGGTTGGCAGATCCAGCCGCTCCACCCGCAGCGCTGGTACGTGCGCTGGGACGGACTGCCGCGTCTGCACACCCTCCCGCCGCAAAGCCTGCTCGGTCAGCGCATCGATCACCATCTGCCCGCCGAGCGCGCCTGGCATCGGCGCTTGAACGAAATCCAGATGGTTCTGCACGCCGCGCCCGTCAATGCCGAGCGCGAGTCGGCGGGGCGTTTGCCGGTCAACAGCCTGTGGTTCTGGGGCGAGGGGCCGCTGCCGGCGGTGCGCACCGAGCTGCGCCGGGTCTGGAGCACCGAGCCGCTCGCGCGCGCCTTGGCCCGGCGCGCCGGGATTCCGGAGCAGGACTGTGACCCCGTGTGGCCGGGCGAGGTCGTGCCGCGTGTCGCGGCGGGTGACCTCTTGGTGCTCGATACGCTGCGCGCCGACGTGGTACAGGGCGATCTCTTCGGCTGGCTGGCGCGGCTCGAATCCCTGGATCGGCAGTGGCTGGCGCCGCTCTGGGAGCGCGTGCAGGCCGGCGAGCTAGCGGGCTTCGAGCTCGACGTCGGCGACGGGCGCTTATGGCGAGTGCGTAAACCGAACACCTGGCACCGACTCGTCCGCCGGCCGCGTCACCTGCGCGCCTATCTGCAGGCCCCCGCATGAGCTCGCAATCGGGGATGAACGAGGACCCGTGGCACGGTGTGCATCCGCTGCTCGCGCGGCTCTACCGGGCACGCGGCGCGCGCCCCGAAGACCTCGATTACCGTCTCGCCAGACTCCCTTCGTACGCCGACCTGCGGGGTATCCACGCGGCCGTGGCGGTGCTCGCCGACGCCTTGACCCGGGCAGAGCGCATTCTCGTGGTGGGCGATTTCGATGCCGACGGGGCGACCAGTTGCGCGGTGGCGGTGCGGGGGCTGCGTCGTCTCGGCGCGGCGGCGGTCGATTTTCTGGTGCCCAATCGCTTCGAGTTCGGCTACGGCCTCACGCCGGAGATCGTCGCGCTTGCGCAGCAGCGCGGGCCCGATCTGCTGATCACCGTCGACAATGGCATCAGCAGCGTGGAGGGCGTGCGCGCGGCGCGCGCCGCCGGAATCCGCGTGGTGGTGACCGATCACCATCTGCCCGGCGAGCACTTGCCCGAGGCCGACGCCATTGTGAATCCCAACCAAGCGGGCTGCGGCTTCCCCGGCAAGGCGCTGGCGGGCGTCGGCGTCATCTTCTACGTGCTGCTGGCCTTGCGTGCGCACCTGCGTACGCAGGGCTGGTTCGGCCCGTCCCGCGAGGAGCCGAACCTCGCCGAACTGCTCGATCTGGTCGCATTGGGCACGGTGGCCGATGTGGTACCCCTCGACGCGCTCAATCGGATCCTGGTGACCCAGGGGCTCCAACGCATGCGGGCAGGCCGGGCCTGCGCCGGCATCCGGGCGCTCGCACAGATCGCCGGACGGGATTTGCGCGAGGTGGTGGCCGCGGACTTGGGCTACGGCATCGCCCCGCGGCTGAATGCCGCCGGGCGGTTGGACGACATGAGCCTGGGTGTGCGTTGTCTGCTCACCGATGATCCCGCCGAGGCCGCCGGCTACGCCGCGACGCTGGACGAGCTCAACCTGGAACGGCGCGCGCTCGAGCGTCGCATGCACGACGAGGCGCTCGCATTGGTCGAGGACGCGCTCATCGACGGCGCCGATTTACCAGCCGGCCTGTGCTTGTTCGATCCGGGCTGGCACCAGGGGGTGGTCGGCATTGTCGCTTCGCGGATCAAGGACCGCACTCAGCGCCCGGTCATCGCCTTCGCCGATTGCGGCGACGGCGAATTAAAGGGCTCCGGACGCTCCATACCCGGGGTGCACCTGCGCGACGTGCTGGAGGCAGTCGCCACGCGCCATCCGACCCTGCTCCGGCGCTTCGGCGGTCATGCCATGGCCGCCGGCCTACAGCTCGCCGCGGTGGACATCGAGCGCTTTTCCGACGCGTTCGTCGAGGCGGTGGCGGCTGCCTGTGACGCTGCGCGCTTGGGGATGGCGACCGCAACCGACGGGGCCCTGGCGCCGGACGATCTCGTGCTGCCGATCGCCGAGCTGTTGCGCAGTGCCGGTCCCTGGGGTCAGGGCTTTCCCGAGCCCGTGTTCGAAGGCGAGTTCGAGGTGGTCACGGTGCGCGTGGTGGGGGAGGTACATCTCAAGCTCGTGCTGCGCGCGCCAGGCGGGCAGCGGACCGTGGAGGGAATCGCCTTCAATGCGGCGGCTGAGGCGGCGATAGCGGCGGGCAGTCGCGCGCAGGTCCATTATCGGCTCGATGTGAACCGCTATCGGGATGCGCGCACGCTTCAACTCGTGATCGAGCGCTTGCTTCCGTTGCCTCTGTGTGTAGAGAATGCTTGACCCATAACGGATTTCGGGTGTAGCGTCGCAGGTAACGTGACGGATGTCACACTTTCGGCCGATGCGGTTCCTAAAAACAAAGTTCGAGGCGCGCGGGCGCATCCAAGGGGGGAAGCATGTCGCTGATCAATCAAGTCGTGGCGCTCGATGCCACGTTCATCATCACGGCACTCGCCGTGGCAACCATCCTGTACGCACTGTGGGCTGTCGTTTCGCTGTCCTCGTCCATTCCCGGCGGCATCGTAGGGCGTCAGTGGGCGATTCTGTCGGGGCTGGTGGTACTGTTTACCTTCGGCTATCTGGTGGCGCCCTTCTTCCGCGTGCTGCCGGACGAGGTGCTGCGTTTCGTGGTGGCGCTCATCTTCCTGTTCGGCGCCGTCTACGTAGTGATCACCATCAAGCTGGTCCATCGGGTAATCCAAGTCCTCACGGAGTAGCGTCATGGATCCCGATGCACGGCTGCTCAAGACCGCCAAGGGCGAGGAAGAGATCAAGCGTCGCACGCATGGACTGCCCAAGGACGAACGCCTGGCGCTGATCTTGGTGGACGGGCGTTCGACCGCGCAGGAGGTCATGCGTAAGGCGGCCGGCGCCCCGAATCTGAAAGCGGCCCTGGTGCGCCTTGCCGAGCAGGGCTTCATCCAGGTGATCGAGTCCAAAGCGGCAGGCGGTTACGGTGACATCAAGCAGTCCATGATCGCCATCGCGCGCGAGGTGTTCGGCGACAACGCGGGGAAGGTGGTGGCCAAGATCGAGGCCGCGACTGAGAGCCGCGAGGGACTGGCCGAAGGTGTGGTGGCCGCACGCAAGATCGCCCAGCTGCTGATCGACGAGGGGAAGGCGCGCGACTTCGCAACTCGCTGTCAGGCCCTGCTTGACGCCAACTGAAGCGGCGGGACGTCTCCACGGCGTCCCGCCGTTTGTAGTATGATGCCCGGCTTGTCGTAGAGGGGCATCATGGTCGAATTCAATCCCTTATTCGCACGTATCGAAGATCTTCAGGGCCGATCCGCGTCCCTGAGGGGGTATCTTTGACTATCCGAGCAAGCGCGAGCGCCTGATCGAGGTCGAGCGCGAACTCGAGGATCCCGCCATCTGGAACGAGCCCGAGCGCGCCCAGGAACTGGGCCGCGAGCGCGCGCGCCTGGAGCAAGTCACCGGCACCCTGGAGCGCCTGGACGCGGGCCTGGCTGACGCGCAGGAGTTGTTGGAACTCGCGGCGGAAGAGCAGGACGCGGACACCCTGGCGAGCGTGGACGGGGATCTCGAGCGCTTCGAGCGGGAACTCGAGCAGCTCGAGTTTCAACGCATGTTCGCGGGCGAGATGGACGCGAACAACGCCTTTCTGGATATCCAGGCCGGGTCGGGGGGCACCGAGGCGCAGGATTGGGCCGAGATGCTGCTGCGCATGTACCTGCGCTGGTGCGAACGGCGCGGCTTCAAGGCCGAGTTGATCGAGGCGTCGGAGGGCGAGGTCGCCGGCATCAAGAGCGCGACCGTCAGTGTCCAAGGCGCTTACGCCTATGGTTGGCTGCGCACCGAAACCGGCGTGCATCGCCTGGTGCGCAAGTCGCCGTTTGACTCCGGGAACCGGCGTCATACCTCCTTTGCGTCGGTGTTCGTCTCGCCTGAGGTGGACGAAGACATCGACATCGAGATCAATCCCGCCGACCTGCGCATCGACACCTACCGCGCGAGCGGTGCCGGTGGACAGCACGTCAACCGCACCGACTCGGCCATCCGTATTACCCACAATCCAACCGGCGTGGTGGTGCAGTGCCAGAGCGACCGCTCGCAGCACAAGAACCGCGCGACGGCGATGAAGCAGCTCAAAGCGAAGCTGTACGAGTTGGAGGTCCAGAAGCGCAACGTGGAGAAGCAGGCGCTGGAGGAGAGTAAGTCGGATATCGGCTGGGGCAGCCAGATCCGCTCCTACGTGCTCGACCAGTCGCGCATCAAGGACCTGCGCACAGGCGTGGAAACCGGCAATCCGCAAGCCGTGTTGGACGGGGACCTCGACCTTTTTATTGAAGCCAGCCTCAAGAGCGGGCTTTAGCGGCCGCCGCAAACCGAGTGACGATGAGCGAACATAACACCGAGCACGAGATCATCCAGGCGCGCCGCGGCAAGCTGGCCGCGCTGCGCGAGCAGGGGGTCGCCTTCCGCAATGACTTCCGGCGCGATACCCTCGCGGCGGACATCCACGCGCGCTTTGGCGCACACGCTGCCGAGTCGCTCGAGAGCGAAGGCGTGCGCGTGCGGGTCGCGGGGCGCATGATGACGCGCCGCGTGATGGGCAAGGCCGCGTTTGCCGACCTGCAGGACATGTCCGGCCGGGTGCAGCTCTATGTGCAGCGCGACGCGCTTCCCGAGGGCCTCTACAACGAGCAGTTCAAGAAGTGGGATCTGGGGGATGTGATCGGCGCCGTCGGTACGGTGTTTCGCACCCGCGCGGGCGAGCTTTCCATCAAGGTGGACGAGATCGTACTGCTGACCAAGTCGCTGCGGCCGCTGCCGGAGAAGTTCCATGGGTTGGTGGACCAGGAGGTGCGCTACCGGCAGCGCTATCTCGATCTGATCATGAATCCCGATACCCGGCGGCTGTTCCAGCTCCGCTCGGACACCATCGAGTACATCCGTCAGTTTCTGATCGCGCGGGGCTACCTCGAGGTCGAGACGCCGATGATGCAGCCCGTGCCGGGCGGCGCCGCGGCCAAGCCGTTCGTGACCTACCACAACGCGCTGGACATGCAGCTTTACCTGCGCATCGCCCCGGAGCTTTACCTCAAGCGCCTGGTGGTCGGGGGCTTCGAACGGGTGTTCGAGATCAATCGCAATTTCCGCAACGAGGGGCTCTCCACGCGCCACAACCCCGAGTTCACCATGCTGGAGTTTTATCAGGCCTACGCCGACTATCACGAGTTGATGGATCTCACCGAGACCATGATGCGCGGCGTGGCGCAGGCGGTGCTGGGCGACACGCGGTTGGCGTATCAGGGCGCCGAGTACGACCTCGGCAAGCCCTTCGCCCGGCACACGCTCAAGGACGCGATCCTGCATTACAACCCCGGGGTCGGGGCGCAGGATTTGGCGGAGCTGGAGAGCGCCCGGCGCGTGGCCGAGTCCCTGGACATCCATATCGAGCCTACCTGGGGTCTGGGCAAGGTGCAGCTCGAGATCTTCGAAAAGACGGCCGAACACAAGCTCGAGCAGCCCACCTTCATTACCGCCTATCCGGCGGAGGTTTCACCCTTGGCGCGGCGCAATGACGCTGACCCCTTCGTCACCGACCGATTCGAGTTCTTCATCGCGGGTCGCGAGATCGCCAACGGCTTCTCCGAGCTCAACGATCCGGAGGATCAGGCCGAGCGCTTCCGTCAGCAGGTCCAGGACAAGGAGGCGGGCGATGAGGAGGCGATGCATTACGATGAGGACTATATCCGCGCGCTGGAGTATGGCCTGCCACCCTCGGCGGGCGAGGGCATCGGCATCGACCGCCTGGTAATGTTGCTGAGCGACTCGCCGTCGATTCGCGACGTGTTGCTGTTCCCGCATATGCGGCCGGAGCGCCAGGACTAGGTCCGACCGGGGCTAAGGAAGCTCGGGGCAGTGCAGCGTTCTGCCGTACCAGGATGTGCGCCGTTACGAACCGTCTCAAGGCGTCGATAACGAAGCAACGCGAAAACGACGCATGGGCTTCAGTGGTCTGGGCGATCCAGGATGGATGGTTAAACCCTTACCTAAGGCTCTTCCGGCAGGGCGTAGGGTAGAGGCAGGAGTTCCAGGCGCGGGCCGTCCGGGGCGCCCACGTGCAGTTCCGCGCCGGCGCTCGCGATCTGCAGTACGGCCAGCAGCTCGACGTGCCCCTCGGGGGCGGGTTGGGCATCCACCACTTTGCCGGCGCTCTGCGCTTCGCCCGCGGCGTAAACCTCGTCCCCCGGTTGCGGCGCCGCACCGCTCAGGCGCGCCCGGTACATGCGGCGCTTGAGCTTGCCGAGATACTGCATGCGCGCGACGACCTCCTGCCCGGCGTAGCACCCCTTGCGGAAGCTCACGCCGCCGATCAGCTGCAGGTTCATCATCTGCGGGACGAAGGCGTCCACCGTCGCCGGGTACACCATCGGAACCCCGGCCCGCACGTCGAGCAGCCGCCAGAGCGCGGGGCCACCCATGGCCGCCTGCGCGCGCAGGCGGGTCCACGTCGGCTCCATTTCCTCCACCGGACCGATGAGTTCGAAACGGGGCACGGGCCCGGGCAGGCGCAAGATGCTGATGTGGCCGGTGTGGCGTACCGCATCGGGGAGGTCCGGCACCGCGCCCAGCACCTCGGTGAGCTCCGCCGCCGCCTGGGGCCCGGCGTAACCGACACTGACGAGATCCGACGCGCAAGGTTCAATCGTCACCTGGGCACGCAGCACGAACATGCGCAGCCGCTTCAGGGTCGGTTCCACGATCTCGGCGGGCAGGCGCAGGTAGTAGGCGCCGTCGGCGCGCATGAACAGGCGGCCCAGGGCCAGCGCGCGTCCCTTGGTGCTGCAGTAGGCACTGAGTTGGCTGTGCTGCGGCCCCACCTGGCGCACGTCGTTAGTGAGCTGGCCCTGGAGAAAGGATTGTGCATCCTCGCCGGCGACGCAGATCAACCCGGTATGGGTGAGGGCGAATAGCACGCTGCCCTTGTCCGGGTCGGGGCTGCCCGCCTCATCGAAGCCCTGCAACGCGCCCTCGTCGCCGAAGCTGGCGCCGCTGTCTTGCAAGATGCTCTTCCACGCACTGTCCATGTCCTGACCTCGCTGTTGCTCCGCGCATCTTAGCCCATTGCAAGGGGGCTGATAAGGCGTCACATGGTCGCAGCCAAGGGCCTGCGATACACTGTTCGGCATGCCGCACCACGCCGAACGCCCGATTTTTCTCGACTTATGGCGCATCCGCATGCCGGCGCCGGCGTGGGCCTCGCTGGGGCATCGGGTGTCGGGGGTGCTACTCGTGCTCGCGCTGCCGGGCGCGCTGTACCTGCTGCAGCTCTCGCTGCGCGACGCGCAGGGCTACGCCCAGGCGCAGGCGCTGCTCGGCGCCCCGTGGCTGCAGCCGCTGTTGTTGGTGCTGGTGTGGGCGTTGCTGCATCACGCCCTGGCAGGCGTGCGCTTCCTGCTGTTGGACCTCGGACTCGGGCAGCGCTGGCCGTCGGCGCGGCGCAGTGCGTACGTGGTGAACGTCCTGGGGGTCGCACTCACCCTCTTGATCGCCGTGCTGCGCGTCGCATGAGTTGGCGCGGCACCGGCCTGCGTGCCTGGGTTTGGCAGCGCCTGAGCGCGCTGTACCTGCTGCTGTTCGTGGCGGCGGCGAGCGCCTACCTGGTGTTTTCGCCGCCGCCCGACCACGCCGCGTGGCGCGTCACCTTTGAGCAGCCCCTGCCCGCGATGCTGGTGGCGGGTTTCGTGTTCGCCCTGTTGGTGCACGCCTGGGTGGGGATGCGCGATGTGATCATCGACTACGTCCATGTCCCCTGGGCGCGGCTCGCGGCGCTCGTCGCGCTCGGTCTCGGCTTGCTCGCCATCGGGCTGTGGGCATTGTTCATTCTGCTCGCGGTGGTGCAGTTATGAGCGGCCTGCCGCGGCGTAAATTCGACGCCCTGGTGATCGGGGCCGGCGGCGGCGGGCTGCGTGCCGCCCTGCAACTCGCGCAGGCCGATGCCCACGTCGCTGTCGTGTCCAAGGTGTTCCCCACGCGTTCGCATACCGTCGCGGCGCAAGGCGGGGTGAATGCCGCGCTGGCGAACGTGCTGCCGGACAACTGGCATTGGCACATGTACGACACCATCAAGGGCAGTGACTTCCTCGCCGACCAGGACGCCGTGGAGTACATGTGCCGGGCGGCCTCGCATCTGGTGATCGAGCTCGAGCATTACGGGGTGCCGTTCTCCCGCCTGCCGGACGGGCGCATCTACCAACGCGCCTTCGGCGGCCAGAGCCAGCACTTCGGCGGCGAGCAGGCGGCGCGCACCTGCGCGGCGGCCGACCGCACGGGGCACGCGATCCTGCACTCGCTGTATCAGCAGAACATCCGCGTGCGCACGCACTTCTTCGACGAGTACTTCGCCCTGGACCTGATTCGCGACGAGCAGGGTTACATCCTAGGCGCGGTGGTGCTGGAGATCGAGACCGGCGAGCTTTTGGTGATCGAGGCCAAGGCCACGCTGCTCGCCACGGGGGGCGCTGGGCAGTTGTTTCGCACCAACACCAATGCACACATCAATACCGGCGACGGGCTCGCCATGGCGCTGCGCGCCGGGCTGCCGGTCCAGGACATGGAGTTCTTCCAGTTCCACCCGACCGGCATCGCCGGCAAGGGCATTCTGATTACCGAAGGCGCGCGCGGTGAGGGCGGCTACTTGGTGAACGCCGCGGGCGAGCGCTTCATGGAGCGCTACGCGCCGAAGGCACGCGATCTCGCGAGCCGCGATGTGGTGAGCCGCGCCATCGCCACCGAAGTGAGGGAGGGCCGCGGCCTCGGTGAGGACGGCGGGACCCACGTGCTGCTCAAGCTCGAGCACCTGGGCGCGGAGGTGATCCAACAGCGTCTGCCCGGGATCCGCGAATTGTGCCGCACCTTCCTGCACCTGGATCCCGCCGAGGCGCCGATTCCGGTGTTCCCGACCGCGCATTACACCATGGGCGGTATTCCCACCAACCGCTTCGGGCAGGTCGTGGTGCCGGCCGGGCAGGGCGAGGAGGCCATTCCGGGCCTCTATGCGGTGGGCGAGTGTGCCTGTGTCTCGGTACACGGCGCCAATCGCTTGGGCGGCAACTCGCTGCTGGACATCGTGGTCTTCGGTCGTGCGGCCGGCAACCACATCACCGAGTACCTGCGCGAGAACCGTTATCACCGCCCGCTCGCCGAGGACAGCGTCGAGCGCAGTCGCGCGCGCCTCGCGGCCTGGGATCGCAAGGGGCCGGGCGAATCGGTGGCGGGCTTGCGGCGCGAGCTGCAGCGTCTGATGGAGCACTATTCCGGCGTGTTCCGCTCCCGCGCGGTGATGGAGGAGGGCGTCGCTAAGCTGCTGGAACTGGCCGCGCGCGTGCAGGATGCGCGCCTCGCCGACCATAGCCGGGTATTCAACACCGCGCGCATCGAAGCGCTGGAGCTGGAGAACCTGGTGGAGCTGGGGCTGGCGACCGTCAGCTCGGCGTTGGCCCGTGAGGAGAGTCGCGGCGCCCATTCGCGCATCGATTTCCCTGAACGCGACGACACGAACTGGCTGCGGCACACGCTCTACTTCAGCGAGGGCCGCCGGCTGGATTACAAGCCGGTGGCGCTCAAGCCGCTCAGCGTGGAGAGTTTCCCGCCCACGGAACGCGTGTATTAGAAAAGCTCTGATTTATCAGAGCTTCCCTCGGCACAGGGAGGTGCCGCCGTGATCGGCGGCTGGAAGCCGTTGATCACGAAGCAAAGTGAAAATCACGCTTTTCGCTTTGCGCGGTCTGGCAACGCCAGGATGGCGTTGTTCAGACCTTCCTTAGTCGCGCGCGTAAGCCTTCAACGTACCCTTACCCGCGCGCCGTGCGCCAAGTCGCGACTTGGATGGACGATCACGCGTTCGCCTTCGACGACGCCGTCCATGATCTGCGTATGCAGTCCCGCCCGCTGCCCGGGCTCGACTCGGCGCAGGCGCGCGATCTCGTCCTCCACCACGAACACGGCCCAGCCGCCGTCATGGCGGAACAGGGCGCTGGTGGGGAGTTGGAGCACGTCGTCCGCCTCCCAGAGGATGAAGCGGGCGTTCACGCGATAGCCATCGCCCAGGCGCGCCCAGCGCTCCGGCGGGTCGGTAAAGCGGGCGATCACCCAGACGCGCTGCTCCTCGACCCCGAGCGCCGAGATCTTGGTGTAGGCGACCGGTTCGACGCGGTGCACGCGGCCCTCCAGGGGCTCCGGGCGGCCCCAGCGTTCCAACAGCACCCGCATGCCGGGCTCGATACGAACCGCCTCCAAGGACAGCACGTCCACCGCAACCTCCAAGGAGCGCGGGTCGCCGATCTCGAGCAGAGGCTCGCCCGCCTGCACCACGCGGCTGCTCTCGACGTGGCGCTGCAGGACCTGACCCGCGACGGGCGCGCGCAGCTCGAACACCCCGGAGGCGTCCGGGTCCTGCCCGCCGGCGTAGGCCAGCGCCGCGCGGGCGACTTCCAACTCGAAGGTGGCGGTGCGCACGCGTGCCTCGGCCGAGCGCAGCAACGCGGCGGAGCGTTCGGCGGCGGCTTCGGCCTGGTCGACGGCGCTGCGCGAGGTGAGGTCGCGCTGGGCGAGGCGGCGCACCCGCTCGACTTCCTCCTGCGCCAGGCGCGCATTGGCCTGTGCTGCCGCCGCCTCTTCGCGCGCCGTGGCCAAGGTCGATTCGGCGGCGCTGACGCGGGCCCGCGCCTGGTGGGCTGCGCGTGCATCCAGCGCGGGCGCGGGCAGGGCATCCAGCGTCACCACCACCGCGCCCTCGCGCACCGGATCGCCCACCTCGAGCGTGACGCGGCGATTCTGTCCCGCAATCGGGGCCGAGATCTCGTAGCGGTCGACCACGCGGGTATGACCCTCGTCCTCCACACTGAGCGCCAGGTGGCCGAGTCGCACCGCTTCGGTGTCCACCAGCAGCGGCGCCGGCCGAAAGCCCCACACCAGCAAACCCACGATCAGCAGCACCAGCAGTGCCAAGCCGATACGTCGCCTCCAACTCATGCACTCACTCCCGCGTCTTCAACACAGCGACCAGATCGAGCCGATACAAACGCCGCGCCACCACGGCCGCCGACACCAAGCTGGCGAAGATCACCACGGTGGCGGCAAAGGCATACACCGAGGTGCCCACCACCATGGGCACACGATACAGATCCGACTCGACCCCCTGCACGATATAGGCGATGAGTCCCAGGCCGATCAGGAATCCGAGCGGTATGGCGGCCAGCGTCAGCACGGCGAGTTCGCCGACAAGGATGTAGGTGATCTCGCCGCGCGTGAAGCCCAGTACCCGCAGACTGGCCAGTTCCCGTGCGCGTTCGGCCAGCGCGATGCGCGCGCTGTTGTACACCACGCCGAAGGCGATGCTGCCGGCGAGCAGGGTGCTGATGAATGCGAACACCAGCACGATGTCGGCCATGGATTCATAAAAGCTCTCGACCGCCCTGCCGCGGTCCGCGATACCCGCCACCCGGGGCGACGCCTGCAAGGCCCTGATCACCTCCGGGCGCGCCGGTTCATCGACCGCGAGGTGGACGCCCGACACCGCCGGCCCCTCGCGCAGCAGGTGGTGCAGGGCATCGAAGTCCATGTAAGCGCTCGCGCCGATGTACTCTTGAATGACGGCGCTCACCGCCACCTCGGCGCGAATGCGCCGGCCCTCCAGAAACTCCACTTCCACCGTGTCGCCGATGCCCACGTGCAGCAGGTCGGCCAGATACTCGCCCAGCGCAAGGCCCGCCCGCGGCAGTTCGACCGCGACGAGCTCGGCATCCAGCACGCGGCGCAAGGTGCCGGCGGGCGGCAGCCCCTGGATGGCGCCGCGGTATTCGCGATGAGCCACGCGCAGCACGGCCGGCGCGATGCGGTGCCCTTCGGCGCCGTATACCCCCGGAAGGGCGGCGAGCTCGTGCATGACCCGGGGTGTGGTGGGCTCCACGAAGGTGACCGTCAGGTCGTCACGTTGGGCCAGGCCGAACTGGACCTGGATCATGTGGGCGATGGCGCCTTCCTGGAAGCGGCCGACCATCAGAATCCCGCAGGCAAACGCGATCCCCACGATCGACAGCAGTGCCTTGCCCGGCTTGCGTTCCAGGTTGCGCAGCACCATACGGCTCGGCTGCGCGAGCCAGCGCTGTAGTCCGAGGCGTTCGAGCAGTGTCGCGCGGAAGATCGGCGGCGCCTCCGGCCGCATCGCCTCGGCGGGCGGCAGGCGCTGAGCTGCGCGCACCGCGCTGTACGCGCCCAGCAGGGCCGCGCCGAGGCTCACGCCGACGGCGATATAGACCACGTTGAGGCGGAGCTGGTACTCCAGGTAGGGAAACCGGAAGAACGTCTGATACAGCGCCGCCATGTGATGGCCGAGCCAAAGCCCGACCGCCACGCCCATTGTGAGACCCACCAGGCTGATCAGCACCACCAACTGCGCATAGTGCAGCCCGACATTGAAATTGCTGTAGCCGAAGGCTTTGAGGATGGCGATTTGGTCACGCTGCGTGCCGACCAAACGGGTGAGTACCACGTTGAGCAGAAAAGCGGCCACCGCGAGGAAGATGGTGGGGAACACCGTGGCCATCATCTCCAACTGCTCGAGCTCGGTCTGTAGATACCAATGCGAGAGTTGGTCGTCGCGGCCGATTGCGCCCAGCGTGCCGTACGGGGCGAGCAGGGCATCCAGGCGCTCGATCACGTCGCCCTCGCGCGCCTCGCGGCTGAGCGTGAGCACCACGTTGTTGAACGCGCCCTCCATGTCATACGCGGCAGCGAGCTGGCTGCGGCTCATCCAGATCAGGCCGTAGCGCTCGAAGTCGGGGAACAGATCGCCCGGGCGGATCTGGTAGATGTGCTCGGGCGAGAGGGCGATGCCGACCACGCGCAGGCTCTGGTGACGTCCATTGATCACTGCGCCGAAGGTATCGCCGGCGCGTAAGCCGTGCGCCTCGGCGAAGGGCTCGCTCAGCACCACCTCGGCGCCGCCCTCTGGGAACCGGCCCGAGCGCAGGTAGAGTTGATTGAGCTCGGCATTGCGCCCGTCCGGCAATGACTGCAACAGCCCGGTCACCGGATCGTCGAAGCCGGCGACCTCCAGGTTCGCGCCCGCCACCACCCGCGTCTCCACGTGCTGCACGCCCGGGATCTCCTCGATCGCCTCGCGCAGCCGCTCGGGCGCCCGCGTGAGGTTCACGAACACGTCCGCGAAGCGGTAGTCTCGATAGAAGGCATCGCGCGTGATCTGCAGCGCCTCGAGACTCGACAGCGACATCACCAGCGTCGCCACACCGCCACCGAGCACGATCGCGATCGCCAACGCTTGGCTGCGCATATGCCACAGCTCGCGCAGCAGTTTGCGGTGCAGGGCGCTTACCACGTCAGCTCTCTAGGCGCCTTGTTCGTCGCGTTGGTCTCCACGGTGTGGATGCGCCCGTCGCTGAAATTCACCACGCGGTCGGCCATGGCGGCGATGCCCGCGTTGTGGGTGATGACGATGGTGGAGGTGCCCAGCTCCTCATTGATGCGCTGCAGCACCTCCAGTACGACGATGCCGGTCTGGGAATCCAGCGCGCCAGTGGGCTCGTCGCACAGCAGCACCCGAGGGCGTTTGGCGATCGCGCGCGCGATGGCGACGCGCTGCTGTTCGCCGCCCGAGAGCTGGGCCGGGAAATGGTCCATGCGCGGCGTCAGGCCGACCCGGTCCAGCGCCTCCTCAGGGGGCATGGGCTCGCGCGCGATCTCCGTCACGATGGCCACGTTCTCGCGCGCCGTGAGGCTCGGGATGAGGTTGTAGAACTGGAACACGAAGCCGACGTAATGACGCCGAAAATCGGTCAACTCGCGCTCCGTCGCGGTGGTGAGGTTGCGCCCGTCGCACAGCACCTCGCCCGCGGTGGGTTTGTCGAGCCCCCCCAGGATGTTGAGCAGTGTGGATTTGCCACTGCCCGAGGGGCCGAGCAGCACCACGAACTCGCCGCGGTACAGAGTAAGGTCCACGCCGCGCAGGGCGTGCACCTCGACCTCGCCCATGCGGTAGACCTTGGTAAGTCCGGTAATCTCGAACACGGCGTCAGCGGCGCCGACCTTCGACGGGGGACTGTGGTGTGGCAAACGTGGGGGCACGCGCCTCTCCGAGACCTGTGTTTTTGTTCCAGTATGTGGAAATCCTTCCAGAGAAGCCAACCTCGCCGCGGACAGGCGACGGGGGCCGGGGCGCGGGGGTCGCTTGTTATACTCGGACGGAACCCCACCCCCGAGGTGACGCATGCGCTTCTCGATCTACCGCTACGACCCCGACCAGGACGCCGCTCCGTACATGCAGGACTTCGAGCTGGAGGTGCGACCGGACATGATGCTGCGCGACGTCCTGCTGCGCATCAAGGCGCAGGACGAGACGCTGAGCTTTCGCCACTCGTGCGGGGAGGGCGTGTGCGGCTCCGACGCCATGAACATCAATGGCCGCAACGGCCTGGCGTGCATCACGCCGGTGGTGGATTTGAAGGAGCCGGTGCGGGTGCGGCCGCTGCCCGGGCTGCCGGTGATTCGCGACCTGGTGGTGGACATGAGCCAGTTCTTCACCCAGTACCGCGCGGTGCAGCCCTATCTCATCGTGCACGAGCCCGAGCCGGAGGTGGAGTACCGCCAGTCGCCGGAGGAGCGCGCCAAACTGGACGGGCTGTACGAGTGCATCCTGTGCGGCTGCTGCTCCACCGCCTGCCCCTCGTTCTGGTGGAACCCCGACAAGTTTCGCGGCCCGGCGGCGCTGCTGCAGGCCTGGCGCTTCCTGGCCGACAGCCGGGATCAGGCCACCGGCGCGCGCCTCGACGCCTTGGAGGGGCCGTATCGGCTGTTTCGCTGCCACACGATCATGAACTGCGTCGAGGTCTGCCCCAAGGGGCTGCACCCCACCGGCGCGATCGAGAAGATTAAGCAGCTCATGCTCAAGCAGAGCATATGAGCGCGCCGGCATCACCCCCCGGCCGCAGAGCAGATCCGGCGGCGCGGCGGCGCCTGGCGTGGCGCGCCCGGCGCGGGATGCTGGAGCTGGATATGGTTCTCATGTCATTTATAGAAAATAGTTACAACACTATGAAGGAAGAGGAATTAGTGATCCTAGAGCGCCTGCTCGAGTGGCCCGATCATCAGTTGCAGGCGGTGCTGCTTCGCGGCGAACGCCCGGCCGACCCCGCATTCACCCATGTCGTCGAACACATACGCCGCGCCGTTGCGCCTTGAGTGGCGGCCATGCCCGCGCACCGCGCTGGTGCTCGGCGCGGTGCACCTCGGGGCCTTGGCCGCGGTGGGCGCGAGTGCGCTCCCGCTGGGACTGAAGGCGCTGGCCATCGTACTGGTCGGCTGGAGTCTGGTGCGGGTGCTGCGGCGGCACGCCTGGCCGCTCGCGCCTGATGCCGTGGTGGCCCTGGATTGGGATGCCGAAGACCGCTGGTGGCTGCATACGCGGGCGGGGTCGGTGCTCGAGGGTCGGTTGCTGCCGGAGGTCTACGTCAGCGCGGGCTTGGTGGTGCTGCCGTTCAAGACCGCGGCCGGGCCGCGCTCGGTGCTGCTCCACCCGGGGCGGGTGGAGGGCGAGGGGCTGCGCCGCCTGCGGGTCCGCTTGCGGATCAGCGCCCCGTCTCCGGCGGGCGATAGTTCGGCGGTGTGAGCACGGTATTGCGTGCCTCCGACAGGGTCGAGGGGTAATCCAAGGTGTAGTGCAGCCCGCGGCTCTCCTTGCGGGCCGCGGCCGATTCGATGATCAGTTCGGCCACCTGGGCGAGGTTGCGCAGTTCGAGGAGGTCGTTGGTCACGCGGAAATTGGAGTAGTACTCGCGGATCTCCCGCAGCAGTAATTCGGCGCGGCGGTAGGCGCGCTCCAGGCGCTTGTTGGTACGCACGATACCCACGTAATCCCACATGAAGTGGCGCAGTTCCTGCCAGTTGTGCGCCACCACCACCTCTTCGTCGGAGTCGGTGACGCGGCTCTCGTCCCAGGCGGGCAGGGCGGGGGGCTGCGTCCAAGCGGGCAGGCGTTGCAGGATGTCCTCGGCCGCGGCGGCCCCGAACACCAGGCACTCGAGCAGCGAATTGCTGGCCAGCCGATTGGCGCCGTGCAGGCCGGTGAAGGCCACCTCGCCCACGGCGTACAGCCCCTCCACGTCGGTCCGGGCGGCCAAGTCGGTCATCACCCCGCCGCAGGTGTAGTGCGCGGCCGGTACGACCGGCACCGGCTCGCGCGTCATGTCGTAGCCGTACTGCAGGCAGGCCTGGTAGATGTTGGGAAAGTGCTCGGTGATGAAAGCGGCGGGCTTGTGGCTGATGTCCAGGTAGACGTGCGCGGCGCCCAGGCGCTTCATCTCATGGTCGATGGCACGCGCCACGATGTCGCGCGGGGCGAGCTCTGCACGTGGATCGAAGCGATGCATAAAAGGGGTGCGGTCGGGCAGCAGCAGGCGCGCGCCTTCGCCGCGCAACGCCTCGCTGAGCAGCAGCGTCTTGGCGTCCGGGTGGTACAGGCAGGTGGGATGAAACTGATTGAACTCCATGTTGGCCACCCGACAGCCCGCGCGCCAGGCCATGGCAATGCCGTCGCCGGTGGTGATGTCGGGATTGCTGGTGTACAGGTACACCTTGCTCGCGCCGCCGGTGGCGAGGATGACGGCCTTGGCCGACACCGCCACGGTCCTGTGGCCAGTCCGGTCGAACAGGTAGGCCCCCACGCAGCGGTCGTCGCCGAGACCGGCGCGGCTACCCATGATGAGGTCGACGGCGACGTGGTGCTCGTACAGGTGCAGGTTGGGGTGGGCGCGGACCTTTTGTTCAAGGGTGGTCTCGATCGCGCGTCCGGTCGCGTCGGCGGCGTGGATGATGCGCCGGTGGCTGTGTCCGCCTTCGCGCGTGAGGTGGTAAGCGCCGTTGTCCGCCGCGCGAGTGAAGGGTACGCCCTGGTCGATGAGGTACTGGATGCCGGCGCGCCCGCGTTCCACCACATAGCGCACCACCGCCGGATCGCACAGGCCCGCGCCGGCATCCAAGGTGTCGCGCGCGTGGGCGTCGACGCTGTCGTCGTCCGCGAGCACCGCCGCCACGCCCCCTTGGGCATAGAGGGTGCTTCCCAGCGGCAGGGGGCCTTTGGAGGCGACGGCGACGCTGGCATGGTCGGCCAGCCGCAGTGCGGCGGACAGCCCCGCCGCGCCGCTGCCGATGATCAGCACGTCGAATTGTGGATGCGGACTCACCGGCGCGGATCCCTCGTCAAGGGGGTGCTCGCGCCAGGATCGGGGCGAGTCACGTGGGTTGGATGGTCGCAACACCGTCGACCGAGGGGGCACTCGGTAGGGCGGCAATGAAAACTTGGTCCGCGGCGCGAACTCCCTGCGCCACGGCTGTCTCACTTGGCATGGACAGTGTCGTCGATATCGTTGTGCGCCGGACGAACTCCCGGGCCGGCCGAGCGCGGTTCGCGCGGGGCGTTGGCAGTGCATCCCGCGTCCTTCCCGTGGGCAAGCCGCGGCCGTCGGCCCAGACGAAGGCTGACACGCCGAGGTCGGATAAGCCACAATACGGGAATGACTTTATCCGGCGAACTATATATCAGGCACGCTGTCATAAAAAGCGGTGCGGGAACATGCTCTCCTGCCCGAAACGAGGAAGGTTGGGATGGGGGAGCATAGGGTTGATCAGGCACTGGTCGAGCGGGTTCAGCGCGGAGACAAGAAAGCCTTTGACACCCTGGTGCTCAAATACCAGCACAAGATCGTCAAGCTCATCTCCCGCTACGTGCGCGACCCCGACGAGGTGTACGACGTCGCGCAGGAAAGTTTTATCAAGGCCTACAGGGCCTTGGCGAACTTCCGAGGCGAAAGTGCATTCTACACGTGGCTCTATCGCATCGCGATCAACACGGCCAAGAATCACTTGGTCGCCCAGGGGCGCCGGCCGCCCGAGGCGGACATCGACGTGGCGGATGCCGAATACCTGGAAGGGGAGTCGGCGCTCAAGGACGTCGGCTCGCCCGAGCGCATGGCGCTCAAGGACGAGATCGGGCGTGTGGTCCATGAGGCCATCGATCAACTGCCGGAAGATCTCCGCACCGCCATCATCCTGCGCGAGCTGGAGGGTTTGAGCTATGAGGAAATTGCGCAAGCCATGGCATGCCCTATCGGCACCGTGCGCTCGCGCATCTTCCGCGCGCGCGAGGCTATCGACAACAAACTTCGGCCGCTCCTGGACTAGGGCGGCCGCGTCTTTTGCGAGCTAGGTAAGACGCCATGAGCAAAGAAGACCGCGAACACATCTCGGCGTTGGTCGACGGACAAGTCGACGCACGAGAGGAGCAGAGCCTGCTGGACCGGCTGGGCAAGGATGCCGAATTGAGAGCGGCATGGGGCCGGTATCACTTGATTGGCGACGCATTACGCAACGACCTGCCGGTGGCGGTGGATACCGGCATCGCGGCGCGGGTGAGCGCCGCTCTGGAGCAGGAGCCGGCGATCCTCGCCCCGCGCCGGCGCATACTCCAGCATCCCAAGCGGGCCGCCGGTCTGGCGGTGGCGGCCAGCGTCCTCGGCGTGGCGGTGCTGGTCGGGCTGCCGCAGAGCCCCGAGGAGGCGGGTTTCGAGCCGGTGGTCGCCGCCACGGCACCCTCCGGCAGCGCGTCGGGACAGCTGGTGTCCGAGGTGCCGCGCTGGGATCGAGGGCAGCCGATGATCGAGTCGCGCCTCAACAGCTACGTGGTCAACCATAACGAGTACTCGGCCTCCACCGGTATGCAGGGGATGTTGCCGTACATGCGTATCGTGGGCATGGAATCGGCCGAGCGGGCTAGTTATGAAGGGCGTTAAGTTCATCGGGTGCATCCTGCTGTGCGCGGTGGCCGGTACCGCGATAGCGGAGGATTCGGTTGAGCCGCAGGTGTGGCTGGAGCGCATGTCCGAGGCCCTGCGTACGCTCAACTTCGACGGGACCTTCGTGTACATGCACGACGGCCAGATGCATGCGATGCGCATCATCCAGAGCGCCGATGAGCAGGGGAAGGCGGAGCGATTGGTTTCGCTCACCGGCCATCCGCGCGAGGTGATCCGCGACGCCGACCTGGTCACCTGTATCCTCCCGGACAGCAAGTCGGTGGTGGTCGAGACCAGCCGCTCGAACCGCGGCTTTCCGATGATCCTGCCTACCCGCCTCGACGAACTCGAGCGCCATTACACCTTCGCCGCGCATGGCGAGGACCGCGTTGCCGGACGCGTTGCCCGCAAGTTCGCCATTCAGCCGCGTGATGGTTACCGCTATGGTTACGAGCTGTGGTTGGATGTGGAAAATCATCTGTTGTTGAAGGCCAACCTGGTGAACGAGCAGGGTGAGGCGGTGGAGCAGTTCATGTTCACGGAGCTGCAAGTACTGGATCAGGTGCCGGCCGCGCTGATGCAGCCGTCCGTGTCGGGCAAGGAGTATGCCTGGCACCGCCAGAAGGAGACCAAGGCCGACAGCCGGCCGGAGCGCAGCCCCTGGCAGGTGAGCGCGCTGCCCGAGGGTTTCAGTCTGGAAGTGCATCGCAAGAACTACCTTTCCACCAGCATGATGCCGGTGGAGCACATGGTGTTCACCGACGGGTTGTCGTCCGTGTCGGTATTCATCGAGGAACAAAGCCTCGATCAGGAGCCCATCGTGGGGCGCTCGCGCATGGGTGCCGTAAACGCCTATAGCCGCGTGGTCGCCGAGCACCAGGTGACGGTGGTGGGCGAGGTGCCGGCGGCCACGGTGCGCATGATCGGCGAGTCGATCGCGCCGACGCCGGACGCGGAATGATCGAGGAGCGCGCCACCGTCGTTGCCCGCGAGGGCACGCACGCGTGGGTGGAGCGCGAGCGCCAGAGCGCCTGCGGCAGCTGTTCGGTCAATAAGGGCTGCGGCACCGGCGTGTTGGCGCAGGTGGTGGGGCGGCGCTACACGCGCCTCAAGGCAATGAACCCGGTTGATGCGCAGCCGGGCGACACCGTCGTACTGGGCGTGGCAGAAGGCGCGCTGGTGCAGGGCTCGCTGGCGGTGTATCTGGTGCCCTTGCTTGGCCTGTTCGTGTTCGGGCTGCTCGGCGAAACGCTCGCGGTACAGCTCAATGTGGCGGCCGGCGACGCGCTGGTCGCGGCATTCGGCGTGGCCGGCCTCGCCCTCGGCCTAGCTTGGCTGCGTCGCCACAGCACACGGCTGGCCGACGACCCGCGCTACCAGGCCGTGATACTCCGGCGCGAGCCGGCGGCCATGACAATCCCAGCCCGACAGGCAACGAAGGAATCCCGCAGCTTATGAAGACAGTAGCTAACCCGGGCATCCGGTGGTGGACCATGCTGGCGGCGGCCGCACTGCTGACGCTGCAGTGGTCGGCCGTGCAGGCGCGCGCCGCGCTGCCGGATTTCACCGAGCTGGCGGAGCAGAACAGTCCGGCGGTGGTGAACATCAGCACCACGCAGCGGGCGCAGGGCCAGGACATGCCGGGCTTCCGGATGCCGGAGATGCCCGATATGCCGGAGGGGCCGTGGGGCGACTTGTTCCGACATTTCTTCGGTGAAGGCCCCGAGGGCGGCGCGCCGCCGCCGGAGGCCTTCGAGTCGCAGTCGCTCGGCTCGGGCTTCATCATCGATGCCGAGGGTTTCGTGCTTACCAACTATCACGTGGTGCGCGATGCCGAAGAGATCGTCGTGCGCCTGGCCGACCGCCGCGAGCTGGTGGCCGAACTGATCGGCCACGACGAGCGCAGCGACATCGCGCTGCTGCGCATCGAAGCCGATGACCTGCCGCAGGTGCGGGTGGGGCGCTCGGAAGACCTCAAGGTGGGCGAGTGGGTGATGGCGATCGGTTCGCCGTTCGGCTTCGACCACTCGGTCTCGGTGGGGGTGGTGAGCGCCATCGGCCGCAGCCTGCCGCGGGAAACCTACGTGCCGTTCATTCAGACCGACGTGGCCATCAACCCCGGCAATTCGGGCGGCCCGCTGTTCAACCTGGACGGCGAGGTGGTGGGCATCAACTCGCAGATCTACAGCCGCACCGGCGGGTTCATGGGGCTCTCGTTTGCCATCCCCATGGATATGGCGATGGACATCGCGGATCAGCTCAAGACCAAGGGCACTGTGACGCGCGGCTGGCTCGGGGTGTTGATTCAAGATGTCACGCGTGAGCTAGCCGAGTCGTTCGGCATGACGCGGCCGCGCGGCGCGCTGGTGGCGCAGGTGCTGGAGGAGAGCCCCGCCAGTCAGGGCGGCATCCAGGTCGGCGACGTGATCGTGGAGTTCAACGGCCAGGAGGTGGCCCACTCGTCCGACCTGCCGCACCTGGTCGGCCGCGCGCGGGTCGGCGCCGAGGCCGAGGTCGGGCTGATCCGCGACGGGGAGCACAAGTCGCTCAGCCTGACCATCGAAGAACTGCCGCGGGAGGAGGAGCTGGCCCAGCGGCAGCCGCGCGAGCGCAACGGCCCCGCGATGGAACAGCGTCTGAACGTCGGGCTTGCAGAGCTCAACGCGGAGCAGCGCCAGCAACTCGGTATCGTCGAAGGGGGCGTGGTGGTTACGCAGGTGCGCCCCGGCCCGGCGGCCCAGGCGGGCATCCGGCGCGGCGACGTGATCACGCGCATCAACAACGCCCCCGTTGAGGGGCTCGCCGACTTTCAGCAGAAGGTGCGTGAGCTGCCGGCGGGGCGCTCGGTGCCGGTGCTCATCCAGCGCCAGGGCGGGCCGGTGTTCATCGCACTAAAACTGGGCGCCGATGAGTGAGCCGGCGCTGGTCCTGTATGGGCGCGCGTACTGCCATTTATGCGGTGAGATGATCCAGGCTCTGGAGCCGTGGCACGCCCGCTACGGCTTCCACCTCGAGGTGGTGGACGTGGACGGCGACCCTGCGCTGGCGGAGCGTTACGGCGAGCGGGTGCCGGTACTGATGGCCGGCGAACGGGAGCTGTGCCACTACCACCTGGACGAGGCGGCGCTGCGGCGCTATTTCGAGCCCGCCTGAAATCGGCTACCATACGGCGGCTTGTCGGGAAGCCGCGGCGGGGCCCGCGACCGCGGTCCGCGCCAGGCTCTTCAGTCAGGCTCCGAGTCGTGCGAGGCGCCCGCGAGGCGCCTCTGTTGTTTTCGGCGCCGGCAGGCGTGAGGAAGCGGTTTGAAAGACATTAGTCTGATTCGCAATTTTTCGATCATCGCGCACATCGATCACGGCAAGTCCACGCTGGCCGATCGGCTCATCCAGTCCTGTGGCGGGCTCGCCGAGCGCGAGATGGCCGAGCAGGTGCTCGACTCCATGGAACTGGAGCGCGAGCGCGGCATCACCATCAAGGCCCAGAGCGTCACCCTCAAGTACGTCGCCCGCGACGGACAGACCTACCAGCTCAACTTCATCGACACGCCGGGGCACGTCGATTTCTCCTACGAGGTCTCCCGCTCGCTGGCCGCCTGCGAGGGCGCGCTGCTGGTGGTCGACGCCTCGCAGGGCGTGGAGGCCCAGAGCGTGGCGAACTGCTATACGGCGCTCGATCAGGGTCTGGAAGTGGTGCCGGTGCTGAACAAGATCGATCTGCCGGCCGCCGACCCCGAGCGCGTCGCCGAAGAGATCGAGGACGTCATCGGGATCGAGGCCAAGCAGGCGGTGCGCGTCAGCGCCAAGACCGGCGAGGGCATCCCCGACCTGCTGGAGGAACTCGTGGCGCGCATCCCGCCGCCGCAGGGGGACGCCGAGGCACCGCTGCAGGCGTTGATCATCGATTCCTGGTTCGACAACTTTGTAGGCGTGATCTCGCTGGTGCGCGTGATGCAGGGGCGCTTGCGCGCGCGCGAGCGCATGACGGTCATGTCCACCGGCCGTATCTATCCGATCACCAAGGTAGGGGTGTTCACGCCGCACCGGCTGGACACCGGCGAGTTGCAGGCCGGCGAGGTGGGCTTCGTCATCGCCGGCATCAAGGAGATCGAGGGCGCGCCGGTGGGCGATACCCTGACCCTCGCGGAACGCCCTGCCGCGGAGCCGTTGCCGGGCTTCCAGCGTGTACAGCCGCGGGTGTTCGCCGGGCTGTTCCCGGTCAGCAGCGAGGACTACGAGGACCTGCGCGAGGCGCTCTCCAAGCTGCGCCTGAACGACTCGGCGCTGTTCTACGAGCCCGAGACCTCACAGGCGCTGGGTTTCGGTTTCCGCTGCGGCTTCCTCGGCATGCTGCACATGGAAATCGTGCAGGAGCGCCTGGAGCGCGAGTACGACCTCGACCTCATCACCACCGCGCCGACCGTGGTGTACGAGGTGGAGACCACCAAGGGCGAGGTCATTCAGGTCGACAACCCGTCCAAGCTCCCGCCGCTGAACGAGATTACCGAGATCCGCGAGCCGATCATCGTCGCCAATATCCTCACCCCGCAGGAGCACGTCGGCAGCGTGATCACCCTGTGCATCGAGAAGCGCGGCGTGCAGACCAAGATGCTGTACCACGGGCGGCAGGTGGCGCTCAGCTACGAGTTGCCCATGAACGAGGTGGTGCTGGACTTCTTCGACCGCCTCAAATCGGCCACCCGCGGTTACGCCTCGTTCGACTATAGCTTCGCGCGCTTCCAACCGGCCAACTTGGTCAAGCTCGATGTCTTGATCAATGGCGAGCGGGTCGATGCGCTGTCGCTCATCGTGCACCGCGACCAGGCGGACTACCGCGGGCGCGAGTTGGTCGAGAAGATGAAGGAGATCATTCCGCGCCAGATGTTCGATGTGGCGATTCAGGCCGCCATCGGTTCGCACATCATTGCGCGTTCGAACGTGAAGGCCTTGCGCAAGAATGTCACCGCCAAATGCTATGGTGGCGACATCACGCGCAAGAAGAAGCTGCTCGAGAAGCAAAAGGCCGGCAAGCGCCGTATGAAGCAGGTCGGCAGCGTGGAAATCCCGCAGGCGGCGTTTCTCGCCGTGCTGCAGCTCGGAAAGGACAAGTAACCGTGGACTTCGCGTTGCTGTTGGTGTTGGCCGCCCTGATCACCGGCGGCATCTGGTTGGTGGACGTGCTGTTCTTCGCGCCGCGGCGCCAAGGCGCGGCGGTAGCGGCCGGCGATGGGCGGCCCGCGTCGCTGCCCGCCAAGGAACCGGTCATCGTCGAATACGCGCGCTCGTTTTTTCCGGTGATCGTGATCGTGCTCCTGCTGCGCTCCTTCCTCGCCGAACCGTTCCGCATCCCCTCGGGCTCGATGATGCCCACGCTGCTGGTCGGCGATTTCATCCTGGTCAACAAGTTCAGCTACGGCATCCGCCTGCCGGTGCTCAACACCAAGGTGATCGGCGTCGGGGAGCCGCAGCGCGGTGATGTCATCGTGTTTCGTTATCCCGAGGACCCGCGGGTCGACTACATCAAACGCGTGGTCGCCGTGCCCGGCGACCACGTGGCCTATCAGGACAAGGTGCTGTACGTGAACGGCGAAGAAGTCGGCCAGCAGCCGCTCAGCACCTACATCGGCAGCGGAGCCGGTGCGGTCATGACCGGTGCCAGCCTGCGCGAGGAACGGCTGCGCGAGCCGCCGCATCAGATTCTGGTGCGCAGCGGCGCGGCCTCGCTGGATCAGGAGTGGCAGATCCCGGCAGGTGAGTATTTCGTGATGGGCGACAACCGCGACAACAGCAAAGACAGCCGATACTGGGGAACCGTGCCGGAAGATCACCTGGTCGGCAAGGCCTTTCTCATCTGGATGAACTGGGATCCGGCCAATGGCGGCATCGCCTGGGGTCGCATCGGCAACGCAATCGAATAGGCGGCACGGGCGCAGGGAGCGGTGCAACGGCAACCTCCACGGATGGAGCTTGGACTTCGGAGCGCGAGGGGCGCAGGAGGTTGTGCAATGAACTCAGGACAGCGCGGGGCGAGCCTGCCCGGCCTATTGCTGATTGTCGTATTACTCGGCTTGGTGGTCCTGTCGGGCATCAAGCTGTTTCCGATCTATTACCAGGATTTCAAGGTGCGTTCGGCGCTCAACTCGCTGGAACGCGAACAGGAGCCGCAGGCCTCGCCGCGGGCCGTCATGGACGGCCTCATGCGCCGCTTGCAGGTCAATCAGGTCACGGACGTGAACCGCAACCACATCAACATCCGCCGTCAGGGTGCGGTCTATCAGGTCGACGTGGTGTACGAGATTCGCCAGCACTGGCTGGGTAACCTCGACGTGGTCGCGCACTTCACCCACACCGCGGAGGTTCGCGCCGAGTGAGGCCGCTGGATGCTCTCAGCAAGCGCCTCGGCTATCGCTTTCGGGACGAGCGGCTGCTGCATACCGCGCTGCGCCATCGCAGCGTCGGGGGCAACCACAACGAACGCCTGGAGTTCCTGGGCGACGGGCTGCTCAATTTCGTGATCGCGGCCGAACTGTTTGAACGTCACCCCGCCGCGGACGAGGGCTCGCTAAGCCGCTTGCGCGCCAGCCTGGTGCGCGGCGACACCTTGGCCGAGATCGCACGTGATCTCAAGTTGGGGGAGTGCCTGGAACTCGGCCCGGGGGAATTGAAGAGCGGCGGGTTTCGGCGCAGCTCCATTCTCGCCGACGCGCTGGAGGCGGTGTTCGGGGCGGTGTACCTGGATCAGGGCATGGCGGCGGCCGAGGACCTGATTCGCTCGCTCTTTCAGGCGCGCCTGGATGTGCTACCCACCGCCGCGGGAACGCTGAAGGATCCCAAGACACGCCTGCAGGAGTTCCTGCAATCGCGGCGCCTGCCGTTGCCGGTCTACACTGTGCTCTCGGTAGAGGGCGAGGCGCATGAGCAGAGCTTTACCGTGGAGTGTCAGGTGGAAGGCGTAGCCATCGGCCCCTCGCGAGGTATCGGCGCCTCGCGCCGCAAGGCCGAGCAAGCCGCTGCGCAAACACTATTGGAGCAATTGCTGGATGGATGACTCGTTTCGCGCCGGCCTGGTGGCCATCGTCGGGCGGCCGAACGTCGGCAAGTCGACCCTGCTGAACCGTATCCTGGGCCAGAAGCTCAGTATCACCTCCGACCGCCCGCAGACCACGCGCCACCGCCTGCTCGGGATCCACACGACCGCCACGCACCAGGCCGTGTACGTGGACACCCCCGGCCTGCACCGCAAGGCCAAACGGGCGGTGAACCGGTACATGAACCGCGCCGCCGTCGGCGCCCTGGAAGGGGTGGACGCCGTGCTATTCGTGGTCGAGGCGCCTCGTTGGGAGGACGAGGATGATCTCGTCCTGGAGCGCTTGGCGACGGTCCCGCAACCGCTGATCGTGGTGGTCAACAAGGTCGATCGCGTCAAGGACAAGGCCCAGCTGCTGCCCTATCTGCAGGAACTGGCCGAGCGTGTCCCCCAGGCGCGCCACATCATTCCCCTGTCGGCCCAATCGGGGCGCAACGTCGAGGTGTTGCTGGAGGAGGTCGAGGCCCTGCTGCCGGTTCAGCCGCCCATCTATCCTGAGGATCAGCTCACCGACCGCAGCGAGCGCTTCTTCGCCAGCGAGATCATCCGCGAGAAGCTCATGCGCCAGCTCGGCCAGGAGCTGCCCTATGCGGTCACCGTGGACGTTGAGGCCTTTCGCGAGGAGAAGGGCACGTTGTTCATCCGCGCCGTCGTGGTGGTGGAGCGCGATAGCCAGAAAGCGATCGTGATCGGCAAGGGCGGTGAGCGCCTGAAGAAGGTCGGCCGCCAGGCGCGCGAGGACATGGAGCGGCTGTTCGGGCAGAAGATCTATCTGGAGCTGTGGGTGAAGGTGCGCGAGCACTGGGCCGACGATGAGCGCGCGCTGCGCCAGCTCGGGTACACCGACGAGGGCTGATGCAGGCTCAGCTGCAGGCGGCGTTCCTGCTGCACCGACGCCCGTACCGCGACACCAGCGCGCTGCTCGAAGTATTTTCGCGCGACTATGGGCGCATCGGGCTGGTCGCGCGCGGCGTGCGCGGCGCCCGGTCGCGGCTCGGGCCCCTGCTACAGCCCTTCGCGCCGTTGCTCGTGTCCTGGTCGGGCCGCGGCGAGCTCGGCACGCTGACTGGCGCCGAGCCGGCCGGGGCGCCTTTGCGGTTGCCGCCGCGCGTCCTGCCGAGTGGGTTCTACCTCAACGAGCTGCTCGTGCGCCTGCTGCGGCGCCACGATCCACACGAAGGACTGTTCGCGGCGTACACGCGGGCACTCGCCGCGCTGGCCCACAACGATGGCGAGCCGGCGCTGCGTTTGTTTGAACGGGACCTGCTGGACGCGCTTGGCTACGGCCTGCTGCTGGATCGCGAGGCGCACGGCGGAGTGCCCCTGTCTCCCTCGGAACGCTACTGTTATCATCTCGAGCTTGGCCCGCTGCCTGCGGTCGCCGGGGCGCCCGCGGCCGGCCCGATCGTGCAGGGCGCGACGCTGCTCGCGCTGGCGCGGGGCGAGTTGGAGGATTCGGCGGTGCTGCAGGAGGCCAAGCAGCTGCTGCGCGCCGCCTTGGCACCGTATCTTGGTGGACGCCCGCTGCAGAGCCGCCGCCTGCTGCGGCGCGACGGCTGACACACCCCGCGCGGCGCGCGCCGTGCCCCTGCGAAAGGTTAGGCTTGATGAACGCGGACTCCCCCCTGCTGCTGGGCGTCAACATCGACCACATTGCCACCGTGCGTCAGGCGCGCGGCACGCGCTTTCCCGATCCCATCCAGGCGGCGCTGGTGGCCGAGGAGGCGGGGGCGGACGCCATCACGCTGCACCTGCGCGAGGATCGGCGCCACATTCAGGATCGCGATGTACGCCTGCTCAAGGACATCCTGCAGACGCGCATGAACCTGGAGATGGCGGTGACCGAGGAGATGCTCGGCATCGCGAGCGAGGTGCGGCCGGCCGATTGCTGTCTGGTCCCCGAGCGGCGCGAGGAGTTGACCACGGAAGGCGGTCTGGACGTGGCGGGGCAGGCGAGCCGCATCGCCGACGCCTGCGCGCGCCTGGCGGAGGCGCAGGTACGGGTCTCGCTGTTCATCGACGCCGACCCGCGTCAGGTGGAGGCCGCCGCGCGTGCCGGTGCGCCGGTCATCGAACTGCACACCGGCCACTACGCGGATGCGCCCGACCCGGCGGCACGTGCGCGCGAACTGGCGCGCCTCGCCGATGCGGTGCGGGTCGGCCTTGCCGCCGGCCTGCAGGTGAACGCGGGCCACGGCCTGCACTACCACAACGTGGAAGCCGTCGCGGCGTTGCCTGGGGTGCAGGAGCTCAACATCGGCCACGCCATCGTCGCGCGCGCGCTGTTTACCGGCCTGGGCGAGGCGGTGCGCGAGATGAAGCGCCTGATGCGCGGAGCGCGCGGCGGGTGATCTACGGCATCGGCACCGACATCGTGCGCATCGCGCGCGTGGAGGCGGGCCTCGCCCGCTTCGGCGACGCCTACGCACGGCGGATCTTGAGCGCCCCCGAGTGGCGGGACTACACGCAGAGCAGCCGGCCGGCGGCCTTGTTGGCCAAGCGATTCGCGGCCAAGGAAGCGGCGGCCAAGGCGCTCGGCACCGGGATGCGCGCGCCGGTGACGCTGCGTGCCATGGGGGTCGAGCACGCCCCGAGTGGCGCGCCGCGGCTGGTCTTCCACGGCGCCTTGCACGAGTGGGTGCGGGGCCAGGGAGTCGGGGAATGGCACCTCAGCCTGGCCGATGAGCGCGACCACGCGGTGGCCTTCGTGGTCATGACGCGCAAGTAGGATCGACTTTATGAACCGCGCTCATCTTTCTGATCGTCCGTGACTTTATGCCACGCAAACGGGTAGACTGACGGCATGAGCTTTCCCACCATCGAGTCCTTCGTCGGGAACACCCCGCTGGTGCGCCTGCAGCGCCTGTGGAGCCGCCCGGACACCCAGATTCTGGTCAAGCTGGAAGGCAACAATCCCGCCGGTTCGGTCAAGGACCGCCCCGCCCTCAGCATGATCCGCCACGCTGAGGAGCGCGGCGAGATCAAGCCCGGCGACACGCTCATCGAGGCCACCAGCGGCAATACCGGCATTGCGCTCGCGATGGCCGCCGCGATCAAGGGCTACCGCATGGTGCTGATCATGCCGGAGCACATGAGCGTGGAGCGCCGCCAGGTGATGCGCGCCTTCGGGGCGCAGATCATCCTGACCCCGCGCGCCGGCAGCATGGAGGCGGCCATCGACCGGGCGCGCGAGTTGCAGGCCGCCGGGCGCGGTAAGGTGCTGGATCAGTTCTCCAACCCCGACAACCCGCGCGCGCACTACGAAGGCACCGGCCCCGAGATCTGGCGTGATACCCAGGGCCGCGTTACGCATTTCGTGAGCGCGATGGGCACCACCGGCACCATCATGGGCACCTCGCGCTATCTCAAGGAGCAGAGCGCTGCGGTGCAGATCGTCGGCGTGCAGCCGAGCGAAGGGGCCAGTATCCCCGGCATCCGGCGCTGGCCGGCGGCCTATTTACCCAAGATCTACGACGCCGCACGGGTGGACCGCATCATCGACGTCTCGCAGGCCGAGGCCGAGGACACCACCCGCGCGCTGGCGGCCCGCGAGGGGATTTTCTGCGGCATCTCCTCGGGCGGCGCGGTGGCCGCGGCGCTGCGCCTGGCCGAGTCGGTGCGTGACGCGGTGATTGTGGCCATCATCTGTGACCGCGGCGACCGCTACCTCTCTACATCGGTCTTCCCACCCGAGTGACGTCATGAACGTATTCGTGTTCGATATTGAGACGGTGCCGGACGTCGACGGCGGCCGGCGCCTGTATGAGCTGGAGGGCCTCAGCGACGCGGAGGTCGCCAGCGTGATGTTCCACCGGCGGCGCCAGGAGACCGGCGGCTCGGAGTTTCTGCGCTTGCACCTGCACCGCATCGTGGCCAT
Source organism: Ectothiorhodospiraceae bacterium 2226 (assembly GCA_013348725.1). Lineage (NCBI taxonomy): Bacteria > Pseudomonadati > Pseudomonadota > Gammaproteobacteria > Chromatiales > Ectothiorhodospiraceae > Ectothiorhodospiraceae bacterium 2226. The sequence continues at coordinate 66,242 of CP054689.1, read as the reverse complement.
CTCCGCCGTGCTGCGTACCCGCGACACCTTCAAAGTCTGGTCCCTAGGCGAGCCGCAGGCACCGGAGCGGGAGATCGTGCAGCGCTTCTTCGACGGCCTGGACCGTTTCACCCCCACGCTGGTGTCCTGGAACGGCTGCGGCTTCGATCTGCCCGTGCTGCACTACCGGGCGCTGCTGCACGGCGTGAGCGCGCCGCGCTACTGGGAGACCGGCGAGGAGGACGCCAGCTTTCGCTGGAACAATTACCTGTCGCGCTACCACGCGCGCCACACCGACCTGATGGACGTGCTGGCCGCGTATCAGCCGCGCGCCAACGCGCCGCTGGACGAGATCGCCACCCTAATGGGCTTCCCCGGCAAGATGGGCATGAGCGGCGCGAAGGTGTGGGACGCCTTCCAGGGCGGCGAGATCGAGGCCATCCGCAACTATTGCGAGACCGATGTGCTCAACACCTACCTGGTCTACCTGCGCTTCGAGCTCATGCGCGGGCGCCTTACCGCGGAGGGCTACGCGCGCGAGTGCGAGGTCGTGCGCGAGGGGCTGGCCAAGGAAGGCAAAGCGCACCTGGATCAGTTTCTCACCGCCTGGAAAGCCTGATGGGGCGCCGCCGCAAGTCGCTGCCGAGCGAGCCGGTGGTCGCTCGGATCGAGTCGCTTACGCATGATGGGCGCGGCGTGACGCACATCGACGGCAAGGCCGTGTTCGTGCACGGCGCCCTGGCCGGGGAGCAGGTACGGTTTCGCTACCTCCGACGCAAGCGCAGCTATGACGAGGCCCTCGTCGAGGCCGTGCTGGAACCGGCGGCCGAGCGCGTGGCGCCGCCCTGCGCGCACTTCGGTTTGTGCGGCGGCTGCGCCTTGCAGCACCTCGCGCCCGACGCACAGGTGGCGGCCAAGCAGGCGACCCTGCTCGAGAACCTGCGCCGCATCGGCAAGGTGGAACCGGCGGAGGTGCTGCCGCCGCTACGCGGGCCGCAGGTCGGATACCGGCGCAAGGCACGCCTCGGCGTGCGCTACGTGGAGAAGAAGGGCCGCGTCCTGGTGGGCTTTCGCGAGCGTAGCAGCGCGCTGCTGGCCGAACTGGAACGCTGCGCGGTGCTGCATCCCTCGGTGGGCGAGCGGCTGGCCGAGCTCGGAGAACTGATCGGCCGGCTGACGGTGCGCGCCCAGATCGCGCAGATCGAGGTGGCGGTGGGCGACGAAGCCACCGCGCTGGTGTTTCGCAATCTGCAGCCCCTGCCCGCCGAGGACGAGGGCCGCCTGCGCGACTATGCGCAGGCCACGGGCCTGCAGATCTACCTTCAACCGGGCGGTCCCGATACCGCCTATGCGCTGGCACCGCCCGAGGCGCGACTGAGCTATCGGCTGCCCGAGTTCGACCTCGAGATCGGGTTTCTGCCGACCGATTTCACGCAGGTCAACGCCGACATCAACCGCCAAATGGTCTCGCGCGCGGTCGCGCTGCTTGACGTTCAGGCGGGCGAACGCGTGCTCGATCTGTACTGCGGTCTGGGCAACTTCACTCTGGCGCTGGCCCGGCGCGGCGCCGAGGTGGTGGGCGTGGAGGGCGAGCCCGGGTTGGTGGCGCGCGCGCGCCAATGCCGAGGCCAACGGGCTCGCCGACCGGGTTACGTACTTTGCGGCCGATCTGGCCGCGCCCCCGGCGGACGCGCCGTGGCGGACCGGGCCCTACGACAAGGTGCTGCTGGACCCGCCGCGTACCGGTGCGCTGGAGATGCTCGGAACCATCGCGGCGCTGAAGCCACAGCGCATCGTCTACGTGTCGTGCGGCCCCGCGACCCTGGCACGCGATGCCGGTGTGCTGGTCCACGAATACGGTTACCGCTTGGTCCGCGCCGGTGTGATGGATATGTTTCCCCATACCGCCCACGTGGAGTCGATCGCCGTGTTCGAGCGCACGGGCCGCGCAAGATGATCGTGTACGATCTGGCGTGCGCGGACGGCCATCGATTCGAAGGCTGGTTTGCCGGTGCGCAGGATTTCGAGCGTCAGCTGCGCGAGGGCCTGCTCACCTGTCCGGTTTGCGAGGCGGGGGCCGTGCGACGTGTGCCTGCGCCCTCGCGCATCAACACCGGTAAGGGCGCGCGACCGGTGCCAGACACTGCGGGCGGCGGCGTCGCGGAGCTTCTGCGCAAGGTGCGCGAGCTCGCCGAACGCTCCTCCGAAGACGTGGGCGAGCGTTTCGCCGAGGAGGCGCGCCGCATCCATTACGGGGAGACCGAGCACCGCAACATTCGCGGTCAGGCTTCCGCGGAAGAGGTGAAGTCGCTGACGGAGGAGGGTGTACCGGTGCTGCCGCTGCCTCCCAATCCTGACAAGCTCAACTAGCCTGCGTGGCTGCGCGGTACCGCGGGGCGGCCGATTCCCCTCAACTGCTGAGCGGCCGCACCACGTCCTCGTCCAGATGCCAGCGGCGAGCGATCTCGCGCGCACGCTGTTCGTCTTCCGGATGCACGAACACCGCGAGGCTTCCGCCGTGTTCAGGCAGCCAGTGCGCCTGGATCCACTGCCATCGCCGACCGGTGTCCTCGATGCTGAGGTCGGTGGAGACCTCCACGAAGCCGACTAGGGGGGCCTGTTCGGCGCGCTGCGCCGTCAGATCCGGTTCGATTGGCGCGTTGAGCACCCGGACCGTGAGCGGCGCGGGGTCCGGATACCCGGCCAGGCCGTCGACGTGCAGATCCTCATAGCCTTCCTGCTGTAGGGACTCCACGGCGCGGGAAAGTAGCGCTACGTATTCCTTTTGGATTGCATCCGGCAGCTGTCGCATCAGACCCTCCTTGGGGATCGGTTCCTGGCACTCCTTGAGCATAGTGTGGCGCAGGCGAGGCTACCGAACTGCGGCCGAAACCCCTCCAGCGCGCCGTCTCCTTGCAGGCCGTACACGCCATGAGCCGAGCGGCGCAGAGCAAGCTCGTGACGGCCGCTGCGGGTGCGCGCGAGCAGGGTGTCGCGGCGTAACAGGAGGGTGGGGTACGCAGGATGGCGCCCCCCTGGAAAAGCTGCTGAACGTGGCCGAGGCCCCGGCCGAAGGTCGTGACGACGAGAGCGATGCGACGAAGGACGAGCGCGGGGATGTTACGAACTGCGGGCGGTCAATCAGCCGCTGATGACCGACTATGGGCTGAACGAGGATCTCAAGCGTCTCTGGGCGTACCGCCATGCGCCGTGCGAGCTGGTACCGCGCCTACGCCATTAGAGAGAATCGACAACAAGATCAAGGTGATCAAGCGCATAACCTATGGCTACCGCGACGAGGAGCACCTCTTCCTGAAGCTCCGTGCGGCCTTCTCCGGTAATGCGCGAGAGCATAAAAAAACGGCCGAGGCGATACGGCCCCGGCCGCTGCTTGGGGCGGGCGTTACTGGACCCCGAAGCCGTAGATGGTCATTTTGGACATCAGGTGCAGCGCATCGCGGTAGGGTACCGTGCCCTGCTCGCGCAGGATGCGGCGGCCTTCCTCCGAACTCGCGAATTCGACCAGGCCCTTCACGTGACCGGTGGGCGCAGACGAGGTGTTGAGGTATAGCGGCCGGTAGAGGTCGTAATGGCCGTCGCGCACCGCCTCGTAGGTGGGGAAGACCCCGTCGAGCGCTAGAATCTTCACGCCCTCCAGGCGACGCGCGCTACTGACGCCGGTTACGCCGACGCCGAGCGGATCCTTCTGGACGTTGTTCTCGACATGCACCGAGCCCTGCACGAAACGGTCGGAGACGAAATCCACGTCCGCATCCTGAAAGATGTACTGACGCTTGGCGTAGCCGACGCCGGATACCTTGGAGCGGGTGGCGTACAGGTGAATCGGTGCATCGGGGCCGCCGAGTTCCTTCCAGTTGGTGATCTGGCCGAGGTAGAGCCGGCGGACCTGATCCGTGGATATCTCGGAGACCGGATTGTCTTCGTGCACGATGAAGGTCAGCGCATCCCAGGCCACGGGATGCATGGTCACGAAAAACTCGGACTGGTCGAGGTGGGGCAGTGACATGCGGCAGGCGCCGCCGACATGCACTTCGCCCTTGGAGGGCGCCCGGATGCCGCGCGTCGCGCCGCCGCCTTCGAGCACGACGGCCACACCCGTCTTCTGCTCGTAGGCCGCCGCGAGCTCGTTCATGAATGCGTTGCGGGTGATGGTGCAGCCCGCCCAAAGCAACTGTTCCTGGTCCTGGGCCTGGCCCGGAGAGGGCGCGAGGAGCGCTGTGGACGTTGCCAGAAGGATGCCGGAAAGCCAGCCGATGGCTGAGTTGCTGTATTTTGCTGTCATGCCCGCCGCCGTTTGTTTGTTCTTGAATGATCGGGTCGTGCGTGGGCCGATCCTTGGCGTCGCACGAGGCGTCACCGCCTCCCTGTACGTGATGCACAGGCGCTTAACCACTTCAGGGCACTTCGTGCGCCCTGTCCGAACGGTGTTCCGCCGGACGTTGACGGGGACAGCATAATACGGACGCAGCGTGTAAGGAAAGGCTTACACGGCTAAACCCGGGGCGCAGGCGGCCGCGCCGGGCGCTGTGGGCGGCGGGGAATGAATGCGTTGGGGCGTCCCTGCCCCGGAGGACGGTCAGTGCATGCCGAAGCCGTAGATGGTCAACTTGGACATCAGGTGCAGGGCCTCGCGGTAGGGTACGGTGCCCTGTTCGCGCATGATCCGGCGCCCTTCCTCGGAGTTAGCAAAGTCCACCAGCCCCTTCACGTGCCCGGTGGGGGCCGCGGAGGTGTTCAGGTAGAGCGGGCGGTACAGGTCGTATTTGCCGTCGCGCACCGCTTCATAGGTGGGGTAGACGCCCTCCAGGGCGAGGATCTTCACCCCCTCGAGGCGCCGGGCGCTACTCACGCCGGTCACGCCGATGCCCAGCGTGTCCTTTTGTACCGAGGTCTCCACTTGGTCGGAGCCCGCCACGAAGTGGTCGGTGACGAAGTCGATCTCGGTGTCCTGAAAGATGTATTGGCGCTTGGCATAACCGACGCCGGAGACCTTGGAGCGCGTGGCGTACAAGTGAATGGGAGCGTTCGGTCCGCCCAGTTCCTGCCAGTTGGTGATCTCACCGAGGTAGATCCGGCGCACCTGCTCGCGCGTGATCCCCTGGACCGGATTGTCGTGGTGCACGATGAAGGTGAGTGCATCCCAGGCCACGGGGTGGGAGGTGACGAACAGCTCCGACTGGTCCAGGTTCGGGAGGGTCATGCGACAGGAGCCACCGACGTGCACCTCGCCCCGGGCGGGCGCGCGGATGCCGCGCGTGGCGCCGCCGCCTTCGAGCACCACCGCCACGCCCGTCTTGCGCTCATAGGCGGCGGCAATCTCGTTCATGAAGGCATTCTGCGTGATGGTGCAGCCGGCCCAGATAAGCTGCTCCTGGTCCTGGGCGGACGCAGCGAGGGGTGCGGCCAGGATGAGAGCGCCCAGCAGGGTGCCAAGAAACAGCGAGGGTTTGCGCGAGGTTATCGTTGTCATTCGTGCCGCCGTTGGTTGTTCTTAGTGGCCCGAGCCCTCACGAAGTCGTCGTGGCGGCTCGGGTGGCTAGAGAGCGGGCAGATTCTAATATACGGATATACCGGAATGGAAGCGCGATCGCGGACGGGCGGTCCTTGGGACGGCGTGCCGTCGGCTACGCGGATATGCGATCATGCGTGCCCGGCCCGTCGCCTGCCGGCAAGGCCGGCGCGGACGATGCGAGCACGAGTGGAGACGAGCGATGATTACGGTGGGATTCGAGGCGGCGGCGCAGGCGCAGGTGATCAGCGACGAGGCGCTGCCGGAGCACGAGCAGATCTGGGTGTGGGACCAGTTCTACACGGCGGTGCTCCACGTGTTGGCCGAGCGTCCGGAGGGCGAGTGGCTGCGCCGCACCATGGAGGATTGGGCCGCGCAGGTGATTGCCCGCATCTTCGAGGACCCGGCGGCGCTTGCCGCGGACGGGGCATCGACCGTCGTTCCCGACCTCGCGGTGCGAGAGGGCGGGGCCGCCGGCATGGAGGCGGTGCACGTGCTTAACGTGGTCCCGCAGGCGAGTGGCTGGCCCGAGTTGGAGCTACACCTGCCGCAGGGCGAGGCCGAGCGTACCGCGCGTGCGGTGGTGGCGCTGGCGCACTACTTCCTGCAACTGAACCCGCTGTTCATCAAGGACCTCGCCTTACATGTGTTCGCCATGCGCAAGTACTACATCGACGTTGCGCCCCCCACGGAGGAACGCAGCATGGCCGAGGCGCCGCAGTTCGCTCTCCAGAAGGCGATGAAGTTCTTCGAGGATATGAGCAGCGGGCGTCCGCATTGATTACGGTCTGACACAATCCATTCGGAATGGGGCAGGCCCCTTCCTGGAGCGGGTCCCGCGGAGGGGCGGAGCTTCTCCGCCCGAAATAGCGGCACGCCTTCCTCCCCTTGGCTCGGTGCCGCCCGCAGCATCACTCGGCGCCGCCCGCACCATCACCCGGCGCCGCCGCGGCATCGTCCCGCGCCGCCCGCGGCATCGCACGCCTCTCGCGCCCCCACCGGCGCCTGGCACGTCGCGTGCTTCTCTCTTCTCGGTGCATGCCCGATCGGCGGGCGGAGAAGGGGACGACAAGCACGTGAAGGCTCTCCCGTATGAAGAAACGGTCGGCGATCTGCTGCTGGCCTCGCGCCGGTGCGAACTGGTTGCCCTGGAGCAGTTGCAGGCAGCGGTGCGCCTGGTGGGCCGCATCCGCGCCCTGGTCCATCAACTCCAACTCGAGCGCGGTATCTCCACGCTCCACTTGAGCGCGTGCGGCGAGGCTTACGCCCAACGCCTGCGTCACGCGCGTGAGGCGGCCGACGCCGCGCTGGGAGCGTTCGCGGAGGAACTCGCGGGCTGGCTGCAGCCGGGCGCCTGCGCGCAGGCGCAGAGCCGCCTGCTGGCGCGCGTGGCGCTGGCGCTGCAGGGCTTGTCGGCGCTGGCGTCGTTGCGCGCGCAAGTGGCGGAACGGGCGATCCTTCCGATGGCCGCAATGCACCGTTACAGCGACCTGATCCGCGGCCTGTTGGCGGCGGTCGTCGAGGCGGCCGACGCCGCCACCGACCCGGACGTCTCCCGCGCCCTGGTGGCGCTGCTGAACTTTATGCAGGGCAAGGAACTGGCCGGGCAGGAGCGCGCCATTGGGGCGGCCGGCTTCGGCGCCGGCGGGTTCGAAGCCGAGCAGCGGCAGGCCTTGGTGCATCGCATCGATGCCCAGGGGCGCTGCTTTGCCACCTTTCTGGTGTTCGTCGCGGAGGAGGACCGCGCCGCCTGGGAGCGCCTACAGCGCGTGCCCGAGTGGGCAGCGGTGGAGCGCCTGCGTCGCCGCGCCTGTACGCCATCTTCGCCATCGTCATGCGGTGCGATGACCGCCTTGCTCGGCGAGTGGTTCGACTGCACCACCGCGCTCATCGATGGCATGCGCGCGATCGAAGACCGCCTCGAGCGGCACCTCGGGCGCTGCTGCGCGGCGCGTATCGCGGCCTGTCGGGCGGATCTGGGGCGGTGCGCGAGCGCATTGCGCAGCGCACCGCCACCGAGCTGCGCGACGCCGTGCCGTATGCGGTCTTTTTCGATGCCCAGCCCCAGGTTCCTCCCGGCCAGGTCCGCGACGAGATCCTCAACCTGCCGATCGTGGCGCACTCGGTGATGGAGCTCGTGCAACGCCAAGCCGGCCGCCTGCAATCGATGGAGGATGAGTTACATGCGGCGCGTCTTGCGCTCGCCGAGCGCAAGGTGATCGAGCGCGCCAAGGGCCTGCTGATGCGCCATCGGGGGCTGTCCGAGGACGCGGCCTACAAGCTCCTGCGCCAGACCGCGATGGAGCAGAATCGCCGCCTCGTCGAAGTGGCGGAGGCCGCCGTGGCCATGGCCGACCTGTTGCGCTAGCGGCCGGGAGACCGGTCCGCCGCACCGTGCACCAGCCTGGCCCGCCGGGGCCCCGCCACGCCCCAGGCTGGTGCCCCCGGCCGCCGCCGACCCTGCCTTGCGCCGTCACTCATCACGAAATGTTCGCGCTGTGGAGCGAACCCGCCACGCAATACGGGCACTTATGCCGCGCGGCGGCATGGCCTGTGCGCGATCCATGAGTTGGCACGTGATCTGCAACCTCATGGGCAAGACGATCCAACGGCGGTTCGTCTCCTGACCCTCCGAACACCCGCGGGTGGCGGACGGGGACCTGGACAAAGGCGTCCATTGCCGGGCTGCGTAGGCGGCTCCGTGCGATGCGGCGCCTTTTTTCTGAGGAAGGTCTGATCGATTCAGACCTTTCATGAACGGCCAAGGGGACAGAAGAACAGATGAGCACAGACGATCGAAGCAAGGGCATGTCGCGCCGGCGATTCCTCGGCGCCATGGCAGCCGGGGTGGGCGCCGTCGGCATGGGCGGACTGGCGCCTTGGGGGTTCGCCCGCGCCGCCGGCGCCAAGCCGGAGACGACACGCGCGACACTCGGGTTCATCGCGCTGACCGATGCCGCGCCGCTGTTCATTGCGCTCGAAAAAGGCTTCTTCGCCAAGCACGGCATGTCGGACGTGCGGGTGGAGAAGCAGTCGTCCTGGGGCACCACGCGCGACAATCTGGAGCTCGGCTCGCGCCGTAACGGCATCGACGGCGCGCACATCCTCACGCCGATGCCGTACCTGATTCATCACCGCGGCAACACGCGCATGGCGATCCTCGCGCGGCTGAACCTCGCCGGGCAGTGCATCTCGGTGGCGCGCGAGTATGCGGAGCTGGCCGTGGGCACCGACGCCAGCGGGCTCGGTGAGGTCTTTGCCGGGAAGCGTAAGCGCGGCGCGGACGTGCGCGCCGCGATGACCTTCCCCGGCGGCACGCACGATTTGTGGATCCGCTACTGGATGGCCGCGGCGGGCATCGATCCCAATCGCGATATCGCGACCATCACGGTGCCGCCGGCGCAAATGGTCGCCAACATGCGCGTCGGGTCGATGGACGCCTTCTGCGTGTGCGAGCCCTGGAACATGCAGCTCATCAATCAGGGGATCGGCTACACCGCCAACACCACCGGCGAGCTGTGGCACAACCACCCCGAGAAGGCCTTCGCCATGCGCGCCGATTACGTCGAGGCGCATCCGAACGCCGCGCGCGCACTGACCATGGCGATCATGGAGGCGCAGATGTATTGCGAGGATCCGGCGCACAAGGAAGAGGTCGCCCAGATCTGCTCGCGGCGCCGCTACATCCATGCGCCCTACGCCGACATCATCGACCGTATGCAGGGGAACTTCGACTACGGCACCGGACGCGTGGTCGAGAACCATCCAGCACAGATGCGCTACTGGAACGACCACGCCTCCTATCCGTATAAGAGCCACGATCTCTGGTTCCTGACCGAGAACATTCGCTGGGGTTACCTGCCGGCCGGGCTCGACACCCGGGCGCTGGTCGACGAGGTCAACCGCGAGGACATCTGGCGCGAGGCGGCACAGGCGCTGGGCGTGGATGGGCAGGCGATTCCCGCGTCGACCTCGCGCGGCACCGAGACCTTCTTCGACGGCAAGACCTTCGATCCGGACAACCCCCAGGCGTATCTGGACAGCCTGGCGATCAAGCGGATCGCGTCATGACCCGCCCCGCGCCGTCCGTCGCCCAGCCGACCGAGGAGCCCACCATGTCCGCTACGGCCTCCACCGTCACCCCCTCGCGTCCCGAGCGTGGCCGCGCGCCGCAGGCGCCGGCCATTGCCGCGGCGCCGGCTGCCGCCGCGGGTGCGCCGCCCCCGCCACCGAGCCGCTGGCGGCAGCGCCTGCGCCATCTGGCCGGCACCATGCTCCCGCCGCTCATCGTGACCGCCGTTTTTTTGCTCATGTGGGAGATGCTCGCATCCTCCCCGGGGGCCACGTTACCGCCCCCGTCACTCGTCGTGACGGATACCTGGGAGTTGATCGTCAATCCGTTCTATGACCACGGCGGCAACGATGTCGGCATGGCGTGGCAGCTCTTGGCGAGCCTGGAGCGCGTCGCCTACGGCTACCTGCTGGCGGTGGTCGCGGGCATCGCGCTCGGTGTCCTGGTGGGGCAGTCGACCTGGGCGATGCGCGGGCTCGACCCGATCTTCCAGGTGCTGCGCACCGTGCCGCCCCTGGCCTGGTTGCCGATCTCGCTGGCCGCGTTTCAGGACAGCAATCCCTCCGCCATCTTCGTCATTTTCATCACCGCGATCTGGCCGATCATCATCAACACCTCGGTCGGTATCCGCAACATCTCCCAGGACTACGTCAACGTCGCCCGGGTGCTGCGCCTCAACGGCGTGGAGTACTTCACCCGCATCATGCTGCCGGCCGCCGCGCCCTACATCTTCTCGGGGCTGCGCATCGGCATCGGCCTCGCCTGGCTGGCGATCGTGGCGGCGGAAATGCTGATCGGCGGGGTCGGCATCGGCTTCTTCATCTGGGATGCGTGGAACGCCTCGATGCTCAGCGACATCGTGCTCGCGCTGATCTACGTGGGCCTGGTGGGCTTCATCCTCGACCGCCTGGTGGCCCTGGCCGGCAAGTGGGTCACCCACGGCACCCAACAAGGCTGACTGATACCGCACAAGGAGGCACATCATGACCAGCTATCTCTCCATCGAGAACGTGCACAAGCGTTTCGGCGCCGGCGCCGCGGCCACCGAGGTGCTGCGCGAGGTAAACCTACAGGTCGATCGCGGCGAGGTGATCGCCATCATCGGCCACTCCGGCTGCGGCAAATCCACCGTGCTGAACATCGTGGCAGGGCTGCTGGAGACCACCAGCGGCGCGGTGATCCTGGACGGCAAGGAGGTGAGTAGGCCCGGCCCGGACCGCAGCGTGGTGTTCCAGAATCACTCGCTGCTGCCATGGCTGACCGTGCGCGACAACGTGGCGCTGGCGGTGAACAAGACCTTCCGTGGCACCAAGTCGGCGGCCGAACGTCGCGAGTGGGTGGTGCACCACCTGGAGATGGTCGGCATGGGGCACGCGCTCGACAAGCGCCCCGACGAGATCTCCGGCGGCATGAAACAGCGCGTGGGGATCGCGCGCGCGCTGGCGATGCAGCCCAAGGTCCTGCTGATGGACGAGCCGTTCGGCGCGCTGGACGCGCTCACGCGCGCGCACCTGCAGGACGAGGTGATGCGCATCCAGACGCAGCTCGGCAACACCGTGCTGATGGTGACGCACGACGTGGACGAGGCGGTGCTGCTCTCCGACCGCATCGTCATGATGACCAACGGCCCGGCCGCCACCATCGGCGAGGTGCTGCAGATCGAGTTGCCGCGCCCGCGCGAGCGCCTCGCGATGGCCGACAACCCCCAGTACAACCACTACCGCAGCGAGGTGCTCCGCTTTTTGCACGAGCGCCATCGCAACCCGGCAGCGGAGGCGGCGTGATGAGCAGCGAACGCAAACCCCGTCTGGTGCTGGTCGGCAACGGCATGGCCGGCATGCGCACCATCGAAGAACTGATCGCGCGCGCGCCGGATGCATACGACATCACCGTCATCGGCGCCGAGCCGCACGTCAACTACAACCGCATCCTGCTCTCGCCGGTGCTGGCGGGCGAGAAATCGCTGGACCAGATCGAACTCAACAGCGAGGCCTGGTACGCCGAGCACGGCGTGCGCTTGCGCAAGGGCGTGCGTGTCGAACAGCTCGATCTTGGCGCGCGCCGTTGCACTCTGGCGGACGGCAGCAGCGAGGCCTACGACCGCTTGCTGCTCGCCACGGGCTCCGAGCCCTTCATCCTCCCGGTGCCCGGCGTCGAACTCGAGGGCGTGGTGAGCTTTCGCGACATCGCCGACGTGCAGGCGATGCAGCGGGCGGCGCGCCGCGGCGGCCGTGCCGTGGTGATCGGCGGCGGCCTGCTCGGCCTGGAGGCCGCGCACGGGCTCGCGCGTCAGGGTATGGACGTGACGGTGGTGCACATCGGCGCGACGCTGATGGAACGTCAGCTCGACGCCGCCGCCGGCGCGCTGCTGCACCGACACCTCGAGCAGAACGGGTTGCGCTTCGCGCTGGAGGCGCGTACCACGGCGCTGCTGGGTGAGGGCCCAGGTGAAAGTCGGGTGCGCGCCGTCGCGTTGGAGGATGGGCGTGAGCTGCCGGCCGACCTGGTGGTGATGGCCGTCGGCATACGACCCAACGCCGCGCTGGCGCACAGCGCCGGGCTCGCCTGCGAGCGCGGTGTGCTGGTGGACGATCAGCTGCGCACCTCGGCACCGGATGTCTACGCCGTCGGCGAGTGCGTACAGCACCGCGGCATCAGCTACGGCTTGGTCGCGCCGCTGTTCGAGCAGGCCAAGGTCTGCGCGGCGCAGTTGGCCGGCGAGGTGCAGGCGCGCTACGAGGGCTCGGCGACCGCCACCCGCCTCAAGGTCACCGGGGTGGATCTGTTCTCGGCGGGCGAATTCGAGCCCGCGGCGGGTGACGAGACCATCGTGCTGCAGGACCCGGGCCGCGGTATCTACAAGAAGCTGGTGCTGCGCGACAACCGGCTGCGCGGCGCCGTGTTGTACGGCGACGCGGGGGACGGCCCCTGGTACTTCCGCCTGTTGCGCGAGGCGACCGACCTCGCGCCGCTGCGCGCCACGCTCGCCTTCGGTCCCACCGAACCGGCGGGCGAGGGCGGCGGCGTGGCGGCCTTGCCGGACGATGCCGAGATCTGCGGCTGCAACGGCGTGTGCAAGGGCACCATCGTGGCCGCCATTCAAGCCGGCAAGCTGGACAGCCTGGAGGCGGTGCGCGCGCATACTAAGGCCTCGTCGTCGTGCGGGTCCTGTACCGGACAGGTGCAGGAACTGCTCGCGAGCGTCACCGGGCGGGCGCAGGAGGTGGTGGCCGACCCGCCGCTCTGCGCCTGCACCGACCTTGGCCACGACGCGGTGCGCGAGCAGATCGCCGCGCAGGGCCTCAACAGCATCCGCGCGGTGATGGACGCGCTCGGTTGGCGCAGCGAAGACGGCTGCCACCGCTGCCGTCCGGCGCTCAACTACTACCTGCTGGTGGCGTGGCCCGAGAGCTACACCGACGATGCCCAATCGCGCTTCATCAATGAGCGCGCACACGCCAACATCCAAAAGGACGGCACCTATTCGGTCGTGCCGCGCATGTGGGGCGGCATCACCACGCCGGCCGAGCTGCGCGCTATCGCCGACGTCGCCGAGCGCTTCAAGGTGCCCACCGTGAAGGTGACCGGCGGCCAGCGCATCGACCTGCTCGGGGTGCACAAGCACGACCTGCCCGCGGTGTGGGACGAACTCGGCCGCGCCGGGCTCGTTTCGGGACACGCCTACGGCAAGGCGCTGCGCACCGTGAAGACCTGCGTGGGCTCCGAATGGTGCCGCTTCGGCACCCAGGACTCGACCGGCATGGGCATCGCCCTGGAGCGCATGACCTGGGGCAGCTGGACCCCGCACAAGGTCAAACTCGCCGTCTCCGGCTGCCCGCGCAACTGCGCCGAGGCGACCATCAAGGACTTCGGCGTCATCGCGGTGGACTCGGGCTGGGAGCTGCACGTCGGCGGCAACGGCGGCATCAAGCTGCGCGGCACCGAGCTGCTGTGCAAGGTCGCCACGCCCGCCGAGGTGCTCGAGTACGCCGGCGCCTTCCTGCAGATGTACCGCGAGCAGGCGCGTTACCTCGAGCGCACCGCGCACTGGATCGAGCGCAACGGGCTCGCCGCCGTGAAGGCGGCGGTGGTCGACGACCCCGCCCAGCGCAAGCGCTACTACGAGCGATTCCTGCGCGCGCAACGCTACGCGCAGAAAGACCCCTGGCAAGAGCGTGTGCAGGATGCCGCGCGCCGGGAATTCACCCCCCTCGAACCGTTGGACATGGAGGAACGCGTATGAGCTGGCATTGTTTGGGTGATGTGGCGGAGATCCCGCAGCTGGGCGCCCGGGTAGTGCGCACCCCGGCGGCGGATGTGGCCGTGTTTCGCACCGCGAGCGACGAGGTGTTCGCGCTGTTGGACCGTTGTCCGCACAAGGGCGGGCCACTGTCGCAAGGCATGGTGCACGGGCGCACGGTGACCTGTCCCTTGCACAACTGGGGCATCGATCTGGCCACCGGGCAGGCGGTCGCCCCGGACAAGGGCTGTGCCGCGCGCGTGCCGGTGCGGGTGGAACAGGGCCGGGTGTGGCTCGACCTCGCCGGCCTGTTGCACAAGGCCAGCGCATGAGCGAGGTGCGCACCACCTGCCCGTACTGCGGCGTGGGTTGCGGCCTGGTCGCGCAGCGGGGGCCCGAGGGGCTCGCGCTGCGCGGCGATGCCGCGCATCCGGCCAACGCCGGGCGGCTGTGCGGCAAGGGCCAGGCCCTCGGCGACACCCTCGGCTTGCAGGAGCGCTTGTTGTATCCGACCCTGCACGGCGAACGCGTCGGCTGGGAGGCGGCGCTCGACGCCGTGGCGGCGGGCCTGCGCGACACCGCCGCGCGGCACGGCCCCGACGCGGTCGGGTTTTATGTCTCCGGTCAGTTGCTGACCGAGGATTACTACGTCGCCAACAAGCTGATGAAAGGCTTCATCGGCTCGGCCAATATCGACACCAACTCGCGCCTGTGCATGGCGGCGGCCGTGGCGGGCCAGACGCGCGCCTTCGGCGAGGACGTGGTGCCGGTGTCCTACCGCGATGTGGAACAGGCGGAGCTGGTGCTGATCGTCGGCTCCAACCTCGCCTGGTGCCACCCGGTGGTGCATCAACGGCTGCTGCAGGCGCGCGCCGAGCGCGGCGGTGGCCCCGAAGTGTGGGTGATCGATCCGCGTCGCACGGCCACCGTGGAGGAGGCGGACGGGCACCTCGCGTTGCGCCCCGACAGCGACGCGGTGCTGTTCAACGGCCTGCTGGTCTACCTGCATGCGCACGGGCATCTCGACGCGCGCTATATCGCGGCGCACACGCGCGACTTCGAGCACGCGCTGGCGGCGGCGCGCGAGGAGGCGCCCGACGTCGCCGCGGTGGCGGCCGCCACCGGCCTCGGCACCGACCAGGTCATCGATTTCTACCGGCGCTTTGCGCGCACCCGGCGCACCGTGACGCTGTACTCGCAAGGCATCAACCAGTCGGCGCGCGGGGCCGACCGCGTCAACGCCATCATCAACTGCCACCTCGCCACCGGGCGCCTCGGGCGCGCCGGGGCGGGGCCGTTCTCCATCACCGGCCAGCCCAACGCCATGGGCGGGCGCGAAGTCGGCGGCCTCGCCACGCAGCTCGCCGGCCACCGCGACTTCTCGCCCGCGGCGCGCGCCGAGGTGCAGCGCCTGTGGCGGGCGCCGCGTGTGGCCGAGCGCCCGGGCTTGAAGGCGGTGGACCTGTTCGAGGCGGTCGCCGACGGTCGGGTGCGGGCGCTGTGGATCATGGGCACCAATCCGCTGGTCTCCATGCCGGATACGGCGCGCGTGCGCCGGGCGCTGCGCGCTTGCCCGCTGGTGGTCGTCTCCGAGGTCAGCCGACGCAGCGAAGCGCTGCGCTACGCACACGTGGCGCTGCCGGCGCTGGCCTGGGGGGAGAAGGACGGTACGGTGACCAACTCCGAACGCTGCATCTCGCGCCAGCGGGCATTCCTACCGGCGCCCGGCGAGGCGCGGCCCGACTGGTGGGCGCTGGCGCGTGTCGGCCAGCGGCTCGGCTATCACGACGCCTTTCCCTACACGCGCCCGGCGCAGATCTTCCGCGAGCATGCGCGCCTCAGCGGCGCGCCGGGCCGCCTGTTCGACATACGCCCCTTCGCGCGACTCAGCGATGCCGACTACGAGCAGTTGGCGCCCACGCGTTGGCCGCTGAGCACCGGCGGCGCCCCGTTCGCGCAGGGGCAGTTCCCGACCGCCGACGGGCGCGCGCGCTTCGTGCCGGTGGCGACCGATGCGCCCGCACGGCTCCCATTGCATAGCACCGAAGTGGTGCTCAACACCGGCCGCACGCGCGACCACTGGCATACCCTCACGCGCACCGCGCTGTGCGCCCGCCTGAGCGCTCACCAGCTGGAACCGCGGATGAGCGTGCATCCCGACGATGCGGCGCGGGGGCGCCTCGCCGAAGGCGACTTGGCACGCCTATGCGGACCCGCCGGCTCGGTGGTCGCGCGCGTGGCGGTCGCCGATGCCGTGCCGCCCGGCACGGTGTTCCTGCCGATGCACTGGAGCGCGCCCTGGGGGAACGTCGGCGCGGTGAATGCGGCGGTGGCCGCCGTGGTGGATCCGGTCTCCGGGCAACCGGCGCTCAAGCACGCGCGGGTGCGGCTCGAGCGCGTCGCCGCGCGGTGGCACGGGTTCGCGCTCGCCACCGAACCACTGGTGTTCCCCGACGGCGTGTACTGGGCGGCGAGTCGGCTGCGCGCGGGCTATCGCTACGAGCTCGCCGGCACCGCCGCCGAGGGCGCGTGGGAGGCGTTCGCGCAGGCCCTGGTGGCGCCGCACACCGACCAGCGCTGGTTGAGCTATCGCGATGCGCAGGGCGAGCGTTGGGTGTGTCTCGAACGCGGTCGGGTGCGCTTGGTGTTGTGCGTCGATGCCCGCTGGGACGTCCTGCCGGCGCGGGCGTGGCTCGCGCAGCAGCTCGGCGCCCCGGTGGCGCCGGAGGCGGCGCTGCGGCTGTTGGGCGCGGCGGCGGGCGATGCGCGCTGGCAGGGGGCCTTGGTGTGTGCGTGCGCCGGCGTGCACGCGGGCGCGATCGCGCAGGCGCTGCAGGCCGGTGCGTGCGACCTCGCGGCCCTGGCGGCACGCACCGGCGCGGGCGGCGCCTGCGGGACCTGCCGGGGCGAGCTGGTGCGCCTGCTGCGCAGCCACGCGCGGGCGGAGGAAGGGGCGGCCGCGCTGGATGCGGCCGCGGTGGCGCCGGTCTAGTGCTGCGACCGGCTCGGAGCGAGGGGGAGACATGGATTACCTGCCGTTGTATGTCGATGTGAAAGGCGCACCCTGCCTGGTGGTGGGGGGCGGCACCGTCGCGGCCCGCAAGGCGGAGCGGCTGCTCGCCGCCGGCGCGCGGCTCACCGTGATCGCGCCGGGACTGGGCGAGGACTTGGCGGCGTGTGCGCAGCGCGGCGCGTTGGTGCACGTCGCGCGCGGGTTTCGCGATGCCGACGTGCACGGCTATCGGCTGGTGATCGCCGCCACCGATCAGCCGCTGTTGAACCGGCATATCGCGCGCCTGAGCGCCGAGGCCGGGGTGTGGGCCAACGCGGTGGACGACGGGCCGGCGAGCGCCTTCGTCATGCCGGCCTTGGTCGAGCGCGGCCCGCTGGTGGTGGCGGTGTCGAGCGGCGGCGCTTCGCCGGTACTCGCGCGGCGCACGCGGCTCGCCATCGAGCGGCTGCTGCCGCCGCGCTACGGGCGCCTCGCGGCCCTGGCCGCGCGCTACCGCGCCCACGTGAAGGCCGTACTGCCCGCACCCCTGCGCCGCCGCTTCTGGGAGCGCGTGTTCGACAGCCCCGTAGTGGAGCACGTACTCGCGGGCCGCGACGCCGACGCCGAGGGCGCGCTCGAGGCGTTGCTGCGCGACCAGGAACCGGCGCGCGGCGAGGTGTACCTGGTCGGGGCCGGGCCGGGCGACCCGGAGCTGCTGACGCTGCGCGCGCTGCGCCTCATGCAACAGGCCGACGTGGTGTTGTACGACCGGCTGGTGAGCGCCGAGGTGCTCGACCTGGTTCGCCGCGACGCTGAACGCGTGTATGTGGGCAAGCGCACCGGCGGGCGCGGGATGAGCCAGGCGGCAATCAACGCGCGCATGATCGAACTGGCGCAGGCGGGCAAGCGCGTGCTGCGCCTGAAGAGTGGCGACCCCTTCGTGTTCGGGCGCGGCGGCGAGGAGATGGAGGCCCTGGTGCAGGCCGCGACCCCGTTTCAGGTGGTGCCCGGTATCACCGCCGCCAACGGCTGTGGGGCGCTGGCCGGGATCCCGCTCACTCACCGGGGCAGCGCCCAAGCCTGCACCTTCGTCACGGCGCACGGCCGTAACGGGGAGTTGAATCTCGATTGGCGCGCGCTGGCACAGCGTGGCCAGACCCTGGTGGTGTACATGGGCCGCCCGGTGCTGGGGACGCTATGCACGCAGCTCGTCGCGCACGGTCTGTCCGCGTCGACCCCCGCGGCCTTGATCGCCGACGGCACGCGCCCCACGCAGACCGTGATCACCGCCCCGTTGGTCGAATTGCCGCAGCTCGCGCAGCGCCTCGATGCCGACGCACCGGTGTTGCTGGTGGTGGGGGAGGTGGTCCGCTTGCGTGAGGCGCTGAATGCTCGGGCGACGGACGGCGCCGCGCGCGATCCGGTACGCGCGGTCGGCACGCTGTGAGCGTCGCGTCCGACATCCATGCCTGCATTCAGGCCCTGGGCCGCGGCAAGCGCGGGGTCCGTGGTCTTAGCGCGGCGGAGGCCGAGGCCGCGATGGGCGCGTTACCGGCGGGTGAGGCATCGCCGGCGGCTTGCGCCACCTGAAACCGGCGCGTGTGGAGGTTGGCGCCCTGCGTCGGCTCTGGCCGGGAGCGGGATCCTACGGGGAGGCTGCGGTGGTCGGCACGGCGGCCATCGCCTTGCGCGCTGGGGCGCGCGGCGAGCCCGATCGATGCCCTGGCGCTGGCGCACCGTTGGTGGCGCGCACGCGCGCGAACCTGGTAACGCGCGCGGTGGAGCCGCCCTCGCGCCGTGTGCTAGCGTGTGCCTTTGTCCTCGCTGGAATCGCCGCGCGTGCCTCGCTCCTTTATCTGGCTGTTCGGGCTGTTGATCGTGCTCATGCTGGGCGGCCTGCTGGGTGCCTGGTGGCTGCGTGAGCAAGTGCCCGTGCACGGCAAGCCGCTGGTCGAGGTCGAACCCGTCACGGCCGAGGCGTGCGACCTGCACCGCGGGCCCTGCCGGAGCGCGGTCGACGGCGGCAGCGTGACGCTCACCCTGGCCCCGCGCCCCATCCGTGCCCTGCAGCCGCTCGACATCGACGTGCAGGTGGAGGGTGTGCCGGTGCAGGCGGCGGCGGTCTCGTTCAGTGGCGTGGACATGTACATGGGGCACAACCGGGTGCGCCTGCAATCCCTGGGGGCGGGCCGGTATGTCGGGGAGGGGACGCTGCCGGTGTGCGTCACGGGCCGCATGACCTGGAGCGCCGAACTCATCCTCGAGGGGCCGGACGCGGTGCGCGTGGTCCCGTTCCACTTCGACGTCGAGGGCCGCTGAGCGCGCGCGCGCTTCGCCGTCGGGTGGTACGGCTTGTTCGGTCGCGGGCGAGCACCCACAATGGGTTGCAGGTCCCACTGTTCAAAGAGGCGCCAGCATGCATATGCGTTATTTCTGGATCCCCTGTCTGGCCTTGCTGCTGCTCGCGCCCGTCGCCGCGGCGGCCGAGAAGGGCGGCGACCCTTGGTGGCTGGACAGCGCATGGTGGTACGAAGGACAACTGCCGCAGCCGCAGAACCACAGGGTCACGCAGGAATGGTCCAGCTATACCCACGAGGACGTGGAGGTGCCGACCCTGATTGTGCGCCCCGAGGGCGAGGAGCCGTTCCCGGGGGTGGTGTGGGTGCACGGCCGGCGCGGGCTGGACGACCTGGCGCAGATGCAGGTCCAGCGCCTGGCGGCGCGCGGCTTCACGGTGGTGGCGCCGGATCTGTACTCGGGGCGTTTCATTGCCGCCATGCCCATCGAGCACGATTACCAGTTGGAGGAAGATCTGGCCGCGGCGGTGGACTTCGCGCTCGAGCTGGAGGCCGTGCAGGGACCGGAGGTGTGTTTCGTGTCCATCACCCGCGGCGGCTATTACACGCTCAAGGCGGCGGTTACGCACGAGCGTCAACACAACGGTGTGGGCTGCATGGTGGCCTTTTATCCGCACCTGCAGGATCCCAACGCGCCCGAGCCGATGCAGGTCTACCGGCATGCGCCCGAGATCGGCGAGCTCACCATTCCCTTCCTGGTGTTCGTGGGCGAGCACGAACAGTATCAGCGCAAGCGCTCGATCGAGATGTCGGTGACCACCCTGGAGGCCGCCGGTCGGCCGGTGCGCCTGGTGGAGTACCCGGGCGTGGGCCGCGCCTTCGATTTTCGCGCGCCGCCCACCCGCACCTTCGCCGATGACCTGGCGTCGCGCGACGCGATCGTGCGTACTGCGGACTTCCTTCGCGAGCACCTCACGCAAGGCGACTGATCCCCGGGCAGGGCTCGTCGCAACACGCGGCGGGCTCAGTCGTCCATCAGCAGAGCGAGCTTGCCGAGGTGGCCGCGTTCGATGCGCCGATGGGCCTCGGCTGCCTCGCCGAGCGGCAGCGTGGCGCCGAGGTGGATGCGCAGTTGGCCGGTATCGAACAGGCGCGCGCACTGCTCGAGGATGCGGGCCTGATAGGCCCGCGCGGCCTCCATCTGGTAGTACATGGGCGTGAGCATGAGCTCGTAGCTCACGCGCAGATTGCGCAGGCGCGCTTCTTTCCAGTCCATCTCGGCCGGTTGGAGCAGGGTCACCACGTCGCCGTAGACCTTGACCGCCGCCATCGTGGCCGCGAAGGTGGCCCCGCCCACCGTGTCGAGCGCAAGGTCGACCCCCTGGTCGTTCGTCCAGGCGCGCGCGCTCTGCACGAAGTCCTCGTGCTTGTAATGGATGACGTGCTCCGCGCCCCATCGGTGCGCGAGGTCGGCCTTTTCCTCGTTGCCGACCGTGGTGGCGACGGCGGCGCCCGCCACACGGGCGAGTTGGATCGCCACGTGGCCGACGCCGCCGGCGCCGCCGTGGATCAATACGCGCATACCCTCGCCGATGCGGCCGCGGTCGTGCAGCGATTCCCAGGCCGTGATCGCCACCAGCGGCGCCACCGCCGCTTCGGCGAAACTCAGTGAGACCGGCTTGATGGCCGCATGGCGCTCGTCCAGCACCACGTACTCGGCGTAGGTGCCTTGTTCGTCGCCGATGCCGCCGGCGCAGAAATAGACTTCGTCGCCCACGCGAAAGCGCGCGACCTGCGGGCCGCAGGCCTCGACGACGCCGCTGCCGTCGCAGCCGAGCACGGCGGGCATGCGGTCGGGGAAGTAGGTGCCGCGGCTGCGTAGCTTGGTATCGACCGGGTTGGTGCCGGCCGCGCGCAGGCGCACCAGGATTTGGTTGGGGCGCTGGATGTGGGGCTTGGGCAGGGTGCGCGGCTGCAACACCTCCGGCCCGCCCGCCGTGGTCATGACGATCGCCTTCATGTCTGCCTCCGAAGCCTGCGCAAAACGCGCGCCCGGCACGGGTGTGCCGAGGGGATGTTGGTATCATATTACGCTTTGGCGACGTGAACGTGGGTGGCCGAGGTGGCGGTCGAGATCGAACGAAAATTCCTGGTGCGCGACGAGCGCTGGCGCGCGGGCGCCGACGCCGGCGCGGCGTATCGCCAGGGCTATCTGTGCGAACCGGGCAGGGCCTCGGTGCGGGTGCGCATCGCGGGCGAGTCCGCCAATCTCAATATCAAGAGCGCGCAGCTCGGCGTGCGGCGCAGCGAGTTCGAGTATCCGATCCCCGTGGACGAGGCGCAGGCCTTGCTCGCGCTGTGCGAAGGCGCGCTAATCGAGAAACGCCGCTACCACGTGCGCCACGGCGCGCATCTGTGGGAGATCGACGTGTTCGAGGGCGATAACGCCGGCCTGGTGGTGGCGGAGATCGAGCTGCAACACGAGGACGAGCCCTTCGAGCATCCGCCCTGGCTGGGCGAGGAGGTCTCGCACGATGCACGTTATTACAATGTGTGTCTGGTGACGCATCCGTACAAGGACTGGAGCGCAGGGTGAGCGCGCGCCGCATCCATGTCGACCTCGCTGCGCAGCGCCTGGTTTGCCGGCAGGGCGATGAGGTGCTGCTCGATGTGCGTGTGGCCACCGCGCGCAACGGGGCGGGCGAGACTTTTGGCAGCGAGCGTACCCCGCGCGGGCGGCACGTGATACGCGCCAAGATCGGCGCCGGCTGCGCGCCGAACACCGTGTTCGTCGGACGCCGCCCCACCGGAGAGGTGTACAGCCCGGCGCTCGGTGCAGCCCACCCGGGCCGCGATTGGATCCTCACGCGCATCCTGTGGCTGAGCGGGCTGGAGCCGGGGCGCAATCGGCTCGGGCGCGTGGACACCATGCGCCGCTATGTGTACATCCACGGGTGCCCGGATGAGCACCCGATGGGCGTGCCTTCGTCGCACGGGTGCGTGAAGATGCGCAACGAGGACGTGATGCGCCTGTTCGACTTGGTGCCCGTCGGCACCGAGGTCTTGATCGAAGCGTGATGGGAGAGGCAATGCTGGGACCGGTAATGGTGGATGTGGAGGGCCTCGCGCTCAGCGACGAGGACGTGGAGCTGCTGCGTCACCCGGCGGTCGGCGGCGTGATCCTGTTCGCGCGCAACTACCAGTCGCCGGCCCAGGTGCGCGAGCTGGTGACGGCCATCCATGGCGTGCGCAACCCGGCCTTGTTGGTGGCGGTGGACCAGGAGGGGGGGCGCATCCAGCGCTTCCAGGAGGGCTTCACGCGCCTGCCGGCCGCGCGCCGCGCCGGCGAGCGTTACGACCGCGACCCGGCCGAGGGCCTGGCGCTCGCCGAGGCGCTCGGCTGGATGATTGGCGCGGAGCTGCGCGCCGTGGGCGTGGACTTCAGCTTCGCGCCGGTGCTGGACCTCGACCGCGGCATCAGCGACGTCATCGGCGACCGCGCCTTCCATGCCCAGCCGGAAACGGTGGCGCAGCTCGCGGAGGCCTGCATCCGCGGCCTGCAGCGGGCCGGCACCATCGCGGTCGGCAAGCACTTTCCCGGCCATGGCGGCGTGGCGGCCGATTCGCACTTGGCGATCCCGGTCGACACGCGCCCGTTCGATGAGATTGCGCAGGCGGACCTGATTCCCTTTCAGCGCCTGGCGGGCGCCCTCGCCGGGGTGATGCCCGCGCACGTGGTCTATTCACAGGCCGCGCCTGAAGCGGCGGGCTTCTCGCCGTTCTGGCTGCAGGAGGTGTTGCGCGGGCGCCTCGGCTTCGACGGCGTGGTGTTCAGCGACGACTTGAACATGGAGGGGGCCCGTGTCGCGGGCGGCTATCTCGATAGCGCGCGGGCGGCGCTCGCCGCCGGGTGCGACATGGTGTTGGTGTGCAACAACCGGCCCGCCGCCGTCGAGGTGGTGGAGGGGCTGGGCGGGCGCTCCGATGGAGCGCTCAGCAAGCGCCTGGAGCGCCTGCATGGTGCGGGGCCGGAGCTCGAACTGGCCGACCTGCGCGCGGCAGAAAGCTGGTACGCGGCGGCCGAGGCGTTGGCCTGAGGTCTCCGGCGCGATGCGTTGGCGCGTGCCCGGCAATGCCACGTCGGAGGGTGTGTCTGGCTTTATTACCGTATTTTAAAATGATGATCTTGGCGCCGACGGCCGGCAGGCCTATAATCGACCGCTTTCAGCGGCCCAGCGCGCGGCCACCCCGCATCTAATACCCAAACCTGGAGACGAAAGATGGCTGATAAGCTGATGATTGTGATGGTGAACACGGACCCCAAGAACGGTTCCGAGCTGGGTGCGCCGTTCTTCCAGGCGACGGTTGCCGCGGCGATGGAATTCGATGTCGAAGTGATCATGACCGGCCGCGCCGGTGAGCTCGCCAAGAAGGGCGTGGCCGAGAACCTGTTCGTGCAAGAAGGCAGCCCGAAGAGCGTGTACGACTTCATCAAGGACGCGCACGAAGCCGGCGTGGTGTTCAAGGTCTGCACC
Source organism: Ectothiorhodospiraceae bacterium 2226 (assembly GCA_013348725.1). NCBI lineage: Bacteria > Pseudomonadati > Pseudomonadota > Gammaproteobacteria > Chromatiales > Ectothiorhodospiraceae > Ectothiorhodospiraceae bacterium 2226. Next base: position 42,597 of record CP054689.1, on the reverse strand, counting down.
CCGACCTTGGATCTGTGGGGCGACGACCTGATCCCCGAGATCGACGAGACCGTCGGCGGCGCGTACGTCATCAGCCAGGCGATGGACGACGACACGGTGACCTTCACCTACTAAGTCGTTCGGCATGGCAGTCAGCGCACAGCAGGCGTGGGCGGTCTACGAGGCCGCCGACTGTCTCTACGAGCAGGCGCAGGTCGAGCGCGCGTTCGACCGTCTGGCGGCGGAAATCACCGCTCGTCTCGGAGAGCGGGATCCACTGATACTGTGCGTCATGGCCGGCGGCGTAATTCCCGCCGGCCATCTTCTTACCCGCCTGCACTTCCCGTTGCAGGTCGACTATATCCACGCCACGCGCTACGGCCACCGCACCCGCGGCGGCGAGTTGGACTGGCGCGTGCGTCCCACGAATTCGCTGCAGGATCGGGTGGTGCTGGTGGTGGATGACATCCACGACGCGGGCATCACCCTGGCGGCTATCCTGGAGGCCTGCGAGCGCGCCGGCGCGCGCGAAGTCTACAGCGCCGTGCTGATCAACAAGCGACGCGAGGGCAAGCACCCGCGCGCCGCCGACTTCGTCGGCCTGGAAACCGAGGATCGCTATTTGTTCGGCTACGGCATGGATTACAAGGGCTACCTGCGCAACGTGCCGGGCATTTATGCCGTACACGAGGACCACGAATGAGCAAGGACGAACGGCCGGAACTCGCCATCATCGGCGGCACGGGACTGACCTCGATCAACGCGTTGGAGATCACCCGGCGAGAGATGATCCACACCCCATACGGCGAACCGTCCGGCCCGGTCACGCACGGCACGCTGTGCGGCCGCAATGTGGTATTCCTCGCGCGCCACGGTTACGGCCATACCATCCCGCCGCACAAGATCAACTACCGCGCCAACATCTGGGCCCTCAAGGAGACCGGCGTGGGCAACGTGCTGGCGGTCAACGCGGTGGGCGGCATTCGCGCGGACATGGTGCCCGGTACGCTGGTGTTTCCCGATCAGATCATTGACTACACCTGGTCGCGGGTGCAGACCTATTTCGACGAGGGCCTGACCTCGGTCACGCACATCGACTTCACGCAGCCTTACTGCGAGGCCCTGCGGCGCCAGCTGGTCGCGGCCGCGCAGGCGGCGGAGCTCGCGGTGGTGGAGGGAGGCACCTATGGCGCTACGCAGGGGCCGCGCCTCGAAACCGCCGCTGAGATCGTGCGCCTGGAACGTAACGGTTGCGACATGGTCGGCATGACGGGCATGCCGGAAGCGGCGCTCGCACGCGAATTGAACCTCTGCTATGCGTCCTGTGCCGTGGTCGCCAACTGGGCGGCCGGCAAGGGGGAGGGGGAGATCACCATGGAAGAGATCGACCGCTACCTGAAGCGCGGCATGGAAGAGGTCCGCAGCCTGCTCGGCGCACTTATTCCTCGCATGTGAGGCGGCGTCGTGCCGCGCGTGTGACTGCGGTTGCTTAGCTGCGCGGCGGCGTGTAGCGCTGCACGCTGACGATGACCCCGAACAAGGGGTGATCGAGATAGTGAATCTCGCCGCTGCGCATCCGCCGCGACTCGATCATGCGGAACGCGGCGAGGCTGGGGGTGAGTTCTTCCTCGTCCTGCTCGAACACGGCCGCTTGCGGGCGCGGCTGCGGGCGGTAATAGAGCAGGTCGGCTTCGATGTGCAAGAAGCGCGACAGCACCAGGCGCAGCACGCCCTCGACATCCGCTTCCCCGGTCGCCAGCCCCGCCTCGTGGCGCAACAGCCGATCCGCCAACAGCGCTTCCCCGCCGCGCGGGGCCAGCCGCACAGCGACCGCTTCCTCGGCGTCCAGCCCGGGTTGGCGCCACGCCAGGTGGCGTAGCACGTTGTAGGCCGGCGAGGCCCCCAGACCACGGGCGGCCTCGGCGAGGCGCAGTTCACCTTCCGGCAGGAGACGGAACGGCACTTGCGCCAGCGAGCCCCGGAACGGGGGCAGCAGCGGAGTCGCGGCGTCCACCGCCGGCACCGAGTCGAGCGGCGGCCAGACCTCGCCGGGCGCCTGAGCCCCGACGGTGCGCTCGAACACGATGACCTCGACGGTGTACCAGGTCGGTGACTGCTGTGCCATCAGGCCCGGCGCCATCAGCAGTAGTACCAAGCCCACCAGCATCCGCCCCATTGATCGCTTCACGCTTGCCTCCTCTCGCTGCAGCGGACTATACCACGCGGTCCCGGCCCGGCGCCGCGACAGGCGTCCGCAAAGGCGCCCGCGCGGGCCCAGCGGGAGCGGGCCGTTCTTCACCCGCTCGTCAGGCCGCATCGCGCGCGCCCAGGGTCTGAAGGAGGTCGTCCAGCGCGCGAATACGCGCCTCGGCATCGGGCAGCGGCGCCACCAGGCGGAGCTTGTTGCCGCCGTCGAGCTTGTAGATCTTCGGTTGCCCCTGGATCAGGTTGATGATGGCGACCGGGTCCACGTTCGGCTCGTCGCGGAACAGCACGCGGCCCCCTTGCGGGCCCACGTCGATCTTTTCGATACCGAGCGGCGTCGCCTTCAACTTCAGCTGGGTGACCTCGAACAGGCGCCGGGTCGGATCCGGCAGCAGACCGAAGCGGTCGATCATCTCCACCTGCAGCTCGCGCAACTCGTCGGCGTCCTTGGCGCTGGCGATACGCTTGTACATCACCAGGCGGGTATGCACGTCCGGCAGGTAGTCCTCGGGGATCAGCGCCGGCAGGTGCAGATCGATCTCCGCGCCGTGGTCCAAGGGGCGGTCGAGCTCGGGCTGGCGACCGGCCTTGAGGGCCTGCACCGCGCGCTCGAGCAGCTCGCTGTACAGGTTGAAACCGATCTCGTGCATCTGCCCGCTCTGCTCGTCGCCGAGCAACTCGCCGGCGCCGCGGATCTCCAGGTCGTGTGTCGCCAGGGTGAAGCCGGTGCCGAGTTCCTCGATGGCCTCGATGGCCTCCAGGCGCTTCACGGCGTCCGGCGTCATGCGCTTTTGCGGCGGGACCACCAAGTAGGCGTAGGCGCGGTGGTGCGAGCGGCCGACGCGCCCGCGCAGCTGGTAAAGCTGGGCGAGGCCGAAGCGGTCGGCCCGGTTGATGACGATGGTGTTGGCGGAGGGCACGTCGATGCCGGTCTCGATGATGGTGGTGCACACCAGCACGTTGTAGCGGTGGTGATAGAAGTCCGACATCACGCGCTCGAGTTCGCGCTCGCGCATCTGCCCATGGGCCACCGCCACCCGCGCCTGCGGCACCAGCGCCTCGAGCTCGCGCGCCTGGCGTTCGATGGTCTCCACGTCGTTGTGCAGGAAGTACACTTGGCCGCCGCGCTTGACCTCGCGCAGACAGGCCTCCTGGATCAGGTTGTCGTTCCACTCGTGCACGAAGGTCTTCACCGCCAGCCGGCGCGCGGGCGCGGTGGCGATGACCGACAGGTCGCGCAGGCTGGCCAGCGCCATGTTGAGGGTGCGCGGGATCGGGGTGGCGGTCAGCGTAAGCACGTCCACCTCGGCACGCAGCGACTTGAAGCGCTCCTTCTGGCGCACCCCGAAGCGGTGCTCCTCGTCGATGATCACCAGCCCCAGGCGCTTGAAGCGGATGTCCTCCTGCAGGAGCTTGTGGGTACCGATGACGATGTCCACCGTACCGTCGGTGACGGCACTGACCACCGCCTCCTGTTCCTTCTTGGAGCGAAATCGCGACAGCCCTTCCACGCGCACCGGCCAGTCCGCGAAGCGGTCGCGGAAGGTCTGGGTATGTTGCTGGACGAGCAGGGTGGTCGGCACCAACACCGCCACCTGGCGCCCGTCCTGCACGGCGACGAACGCCGCGCGCATCGCCACTTCGGTCTTGCCGAAGCCCACGTCGCCGCACACCAGGCGGTCCATCGGACGCGGCGCGCGCATGTCCTCCAGCACCGCATCGATGGCCGCCTGTTGGTCGGGGGTCTCTTCGAAGGGGAAGCCGGCGGCGAAGGCGGCGTACTGCCCGTCGTCCAGCTTGGCCGCATGCCCCTGGCGCGCCGCCCGGCGGGCGTAGATGTCCAGCAGTTCGGCGGCCACGTCGCGCACGCGCTCCGATGCACGGCGCTTGGCCTTTTCCCATTGGCCGCTGCCGAGCTTGTGCAGCGGCGCGCTCTCCGGCGCCGCCCCCGCATAGCGACTGATGAGGTGCAGCGAGGACACCGGCACGTACAGCTTGTCGCCGCCCGCATACTCCAGCGTCAGAAACTCGGTGGTGACGCCGCCGACGTCCAAGGTCTGGAGGCCCAGGTAGCGGCCGACGCCGTGATCCTCGTGCACGACCGGCGCGCCTTCGGTCAGCTCGGCCAGGCTGCGCACCACCTGCTCGCTGTCGCGTGAGCGGCCGCGCCGGCGCCGACGTTGTAGCACCCGTTCGCCGAACAACTGCGCCTCGGTCACCACCGCAATGGGCGGATGCTCGAGCACCAGGCCCTGTTCCAGCGGGGCGACGGTAATGGCGCAGTGCGCGTCCCCCGTGGCAAACGCGCGCCAATCCTCGACGAGGGTCGGCGTCACGTCGATCCCGCGCAGCAGTTCCAGCAGGCTTTCGCGCCGGCCCGCTGTCTCTGCGGCGAACAGGACGCGACCGGGGAACTCCGCGAGGAAGCTCTGCAATCGCGCGGCCGGCCGGGTGGCGCGCGCATCGATGGCCAGCGGCGGGGGGTGCTGGGTGGCGAGATTACTGCGTCCGGCACCGGCAGCCTGCTCGAAGCGCTGCGATTCGACGCGCGCGAACGCGCGCAGCGCGCCGAACAACTGATCGGTCGGCAGAAACATGTCCAGCGGCGGCAACAGCGGGCGTTGGGTGTCGTGGCGGCGCTGCTCGTACCGGTGGGCGATCTCCTCCCAGTAGGTTTCGGCCGCCCCATGCACGTCCTCGACCGTGACCGCGACCGTCCCGGTCGGCAGGTAGTCGAACAAGGTGGCGGTGGCATCGAAGAACAGCGGTAGGTAGTACTCGATACCCGCCGGCGCGTTGCCCTGACTTACCTCCCTATAAATAAGAGACCGCTGGGGATCGCCTTCGAAGCGGGTGCGGTAGGCGGCCCGGAAGCGGTTGATGGCCCCCTCGTCCAGGGGGAACTCCCGCGCCGGCAACAGCCGAGCCTGCGTGACCTTGTCGGCCGAGCGCTGCGTCTCCGGGTCGAAGGTGCGCAGGGTTTCCACCTCGTCGTCGAACAGCTCAATGCGGTAGGGCAGGGGCGCGCCCATCGGGTACAGATCGATCAGGCTGCCGCGCACGGCGAACTCGCCGTGTTCCATGACCTGCGAGACACAGCGGTAGCCGCTGTTCTCCAGCCGCTGGCGCAAGTCCTCCAGGTCGAGGCGCTGACCCACGTCCAGCACCAGGCTGTGCGCCTCGAGGTACTGGCGCGGCGGCAGGCGCTGCATAAGCGTGGAGACGGGAATGACCAGCAGACCGCGCGTCAGCGTCGGCAGGCGGTATAGCGTCGCGAGCCGCTCCGAGATGATGTCCTGGTGCGGCGAGAACACGTCGTAGGGCAGCGTCTCCCAGTCCGGAAAGGCGAGCGTGGGGCAGCAGTCGCCGGCATAGAAGCGTACCTCCTGCTCCAGGCTCTGGGCGGCCGCGGCATCCGGCGCGATAACCAGCAGGGGCGCGGCGAGTCGGCGGGCCGCCTCGGCCAGGGCGAGTGCCGCCGCGCTGCCATACAGCTGCCCCCAACGAACAACGTCGCCGGGGGCGCGCGGCAGTTGGGGCGCGAGGGTGGTGGGGTCGTTGTCGTCCATGCGGTGCCGATGCGGGAAAACGGCGTAGTTTAGCGCCTACGCCAATGCCGCGGTAGTTGACGGGTGTCGCGGCGCTGCGGGGCGCGCGCGGTGTCGTGATCCCGGGACGCTCCGCAGGGTTGGGAAGAGCCGGGCTGCAGGATACGTCGCGCGGTCGATATCGCACTCAATCGCGGACTTAGGCGCATATGGGGGTGCGGCGCACATTGACAACCGACCGACGGGCGTCGCCGCTGGGCAGGGGCGCAGGCCGCGCGGTCGGGAAAGCGGTAGATGTTGCGTGGCGGCGACGAAATCCGCGCCGCCGCCACGCTCTGGCGGGCGCCCAATCCCGTGAGTGTGCTCTATGTGATTGACTTCCCGGCTCGATGTTCGTACTGGCACGGCGATTGCTCTCCTGACCACGTCGGCCAAGAAGGCCCACGATTTACGACTACAGAAATTCAAGGAGGCACGAACATGGCATTTAAGGACAAGGCTGCGCTGGTACTGGCGCTCTCGATGTTTTCCGGCGCTTCGATGGCGGCGGGCATGGGCGGCGAAGATCCGGGCGCAGGTGCGGGGGCTGGCATGGATCAGCCCGGCATGGCGGAGCCCGGCGTCGGCATGAACGGCGAGGGGACCGCTGAGCTGACCGGGGAGGACCGCGACCGCTTTGAGCAGCTGGATCAGGCCGGCACGGGAGAGATCACCCGCGAAGAGGCTCAGGCCGATCCGCAACTGTCTCAGCAGTTCGATGAGATCGACCGCAATCAGGACGGCGTGATCGACGAGTCCGAGTTCGCGCAGTTCATGGAAGAGCAGGATGGCGCCGCGCCCGGCGTGGGCGAGGAGCCGACCACCCCTGGCATGGATGACCCCGGCGTCGGCGGTGAGCCCGGCACGGAGCCTGGCGGTGAGCCCGGCGGCGAGCCCGGCATGGGCGGTGGCGGCCTGTAAGGCACTGCCGAACTCGATCTAAAGAATTACGTTCCTCCCTCACCCCCCCTGGGTGAACTTTGCGCGGCGCCCCTCGCCGCGCTTTTTTTTTGCCCGCGCGCCGAGTTGTCGCCGGAAGGCGACGTTTGGCGCTGGGCAGCGGCAGAGGTCTCAGGCGGTGGGGGTGAGTAGTTGTCGGGCCTGTTGCACGTACTCGCCGCGGCGGAAGATGAGCTGCCAGCGACGCCCGCCGCACTGACGCCACAGCACCGCCGAGCGCATCGCAGCCAACAGCAGTGCGCGCACCTTGTTCACGTTGTCGGGATGCTGTAGGTGCCCGTGTTCCCCGCTCACCATCACGCGCGGTGTCAGTTGGCTGACCGTGTCGCTATAGATGCTGGCGAGGTTGGCGAGCACGTTGGCATGCGTGAGGCCGAAGTGATTGGCTTGCCCACGCGCCGCCTCGAGCCCCTCGGCGATGCGCGCCAGCATGGCCGGCTGCTTCGCCAGGCGCCGCTCCAGGTGCACCACGCTGATCGCGTAACGCGTCACCTCCATGGCCTCGGCGTCCTTGCGGCCTTGAAGCTGATCGACGAGGCCGCACAGACCCTGTTGCAGCGCCCCGACGCCGCCATACACCAGCGCCACATCCTCCGGCGGATTGAGTTCGAACAGGGTGTGCAGCACGCGCTCGAGCGCCGCGCTGTCGGTCATGCCGCGCCGGGCCACCTGTTGGACCAGTTGCACCGCCTCGAAGACGCCCGCCAGGGCGAGGGTGCGGTTACGGTAGGGATGCGTCGCCATGTGTATCTCGTCGCGCCTCAAAAGGCGCTTATGGTATCGGGTCGCGCCGGATGGAGGAAACGGCCCGGCGGAAACCGGCGGGAAGAAAGGGCGGAGGAAACGACCGGGTTAAGCCTCAGACGCGAGCGCGCTGGCGCTTGATGAACAGGATGGCCGCCGCCGGCACGTGGACCACGCCGAAGCCGGACAGGAACACCAGCCAGAAGCGCAGGCCCTCGGCTGGCAGATAGTGCGCCGCCATGACATAGCCGAACGCGACGCCGGTAACGACCAGGATCAGGCGTGCGCCCCACCCCTGACCGGGGGCGTGATGGGGGATGCGCAGGTGGGCGTAGATCGCGGCTGCCATACAGGCCACGGCGATGAGCAGGGGAACCAGCAGATCCATCAGGGGCACACGCGCAAATGGCGGAGCGAAGCTTTCATCGGACCTCCGGGTTATTGGTTCTTCGCTGGGAAGTCGCCGGCCGCGCGGGCGGCCGTTCCGTTGAAGTTAGCAGGTCGCGACCTCCGCGTCAGCGGGGGCGGATGCGGCGATGATCCCGCCGCCGAGGCATTCGTCGCCCGCATACAACACCACCGACTGCCCCGGGGTGATCGCCCACTGCGGGGCGTCGAAGCGCAGCGTCAGCCGCTCGGGCTCCGAGGTGGTGACCGTGCATGACTGGTCGGGCTGGCGGTAGCGCGTCTTGGCGGTCAGGCGCTGCCCGGCCGGCGGCGGCCCGCCACTGACCCAATGCAGGTCCGTGGCCACCAAGGCGTCGCGATAGAGCAGGGGGTGGTTCTTGCCCTGCACCACCATCAGTACATTGCGTTCAAGGTCCTTGCCCGCCACGAACCACGGTGCACCGCTGCCGCCGCGGCGTCCGCCGATGTTGAGCCCCTGACGCTGGCCGAGGGTGTAGTACATCAACCCGGCGTGTTCACCGACCACCTCGCCTTCGGGCGTCTCCATCAGCCCCGGCTGCGCGGGCAGGTAGCGCGCCAGGAAGGTGCGGAAATGCCGCTCGCCGATGAAGCAGATGCCGGTGCTGTCGCGTTTGGCGTGCGTCGGCAGTCGGGCCGCCGCCGCGCGGGCGCGCACCTCGGACTTGTGCAACTCGCCGACCGGGAACAGGCTGTGCGCGAGTTGGTGTTGATTCAGGGTGTAGAGGAAGTACGACTGGTCTTTCTCAGGGTCACGACCTTTGAGCAGGCGGTGGCGGCCCTCGACCTCGTCGCTGCGCACGTAGTGGCCGGTCGCAATGCGCTCGGCGCCGAGCCCGAGGGCGTGATCGAGAAAGGCGCGGAACTTGATCTCCTTGTTGCACAGCACATCGGGGTTGGGGGTGCGCCCGGCGGCGTACTCGTCCAGAAAGTGCTGGAACACGCGGTCCCAATAGGCCCGCGCGAAGTTCACCGCGTGCAGTGGGATCTCCAACACCTCGCACACGGCGCGCGCGTCCGCGTAGTCCTCGGCCGCCGTGCAATGGCCGTCGCGGTCGTCGTCCTCCCAGTTCTTCATGAACAGGCCTTCGACGCGGCGCCCCTCGTTCTGTAGCAGCAGGGCCGCGACCGAGGAGTCGACGCCGCCGGACAGGCCGACCATGACCGGCCGCTTACTCATCCCCGATCTCGTTGATCACCGTGAGCGGGTAGCGCTGCCCGTCGAGGTAGTCGTCCACACAGCGCAGCACCAGCGGACTGCGCCGGTTGTCGCGCTGCGCCAGCTCGTCGCGGGAGAGCCACAGCGGGCGCAGAATCCCCTCATCCAGAGTCCGCTCGGCCGATTCCCCGGCCAAGTGGCCGCTAAATGCCAGGCGCACATACACGCGGCCATCGTCCGTGGCCCACTGGTAGACCCCGACCAGGGCCTCCGGCACGAAGTGAAAGCGGGTCTCTTCCAGCGTCTCGCGCACCACCGCCTCCAGCAGGGTCTCGCCCGCCTCCAGGTGCCCGGCAGGCTGGTTAATCACCACGGCGTCGTCCGCGCGCTCCTCCACCAGCAGGAAGCGGCCGTCTTGTTGGGCGATGGCCGCCACGGTCACGGCCGGTTTGTCGGGCATAGGCATCAGCTTCCTCCATGGGTACCGTGCGCCAGGCGCCGGGGGCAAGGCCTTCGAGGGTCCAGGGTCCCACCGCCCAGCGCACCAGGCGCAGGGTCGGGTGGCCCACGGACGCCGTCATGCGCCGTACCTGACGGTTGCGCCCCTCGCGAAGGGTGAGGGCAATCCACGCGGTGGGGATGCTGGCCCGGTAACGCACCGGCGGTTCGCGCGGCCACAGGTCGGGCGACGCCAGCCGCTGCGCCTGCGCCGGCGCCGTGACGCCGTCCTTCAGCGCGACCCCGCTCGCGAGCCGGGCGAGGGCGGCGGCGTCCGGCTCACCCTCCACCTGCACCCAGTACGTCTTCGGCCACTTGTGCTGCGGCGCGCTGATGCGCGCCTGTAGCCGGCCGTCGTCGGTTAGCACGACCAGGCCTTCACTGTCGCGGTCGAGTCGCCCGGCGGCGTAGACTGAAGGCAGGGACACATAGTCGGCCAGGGTGGGACGCCCCGCGGCATCCGTGAATTGGCACAGCACGCCATAGGGCTTGTTGAACAGCACCACCTGGGACATGAAGTCATTATACGGGGCGGGCGGTGTGGCCGCTTGCCTCTTGCCGCGGCGTCGCAAGGCCGCAGGAGGCGTGAATGCTGGAGTCGGCGGTGACCATCGGGCGTGTGGCGGGAATCCGCATCGGGATCCACTACACCTGGTTCATCATCTTCGCCCTGTTGACCCTGTCCCTGATGCTGTTGTTCCAGGCCGGCTACCCCCACTGGCCGCAGGCGCAGGTGACGACCACGGCCGTGGTGACCTCGCTGCTGTTCTTTCTCAGCATCGTGCTGCACGAGCTCGGGCACAGCCTGGTGGCGCTGCGCAAAGGCATCCCCGTGCGCTCCATCACCCTGTTCATCTTCGGCGGCGTGGCGCAGACCGAGCGGGATGCCGAGCGCGCCCAGGACGAGTTCTGGATCGCCATTGCGGGGCCGCTGGTCAGCCTGGCGCTGGCCGCCGCGTTCTATGTCTTGAGCGCGCTCATGCAGGGCCTGAGCGAGCCGGCGGCCGTGGCCTTCGGCTGGCTGGCGTTCATCAACCTGGTGGTGGCGGTGTTCAATCTGATCCCCGGCTTTCCACTCGACGGCGGGCGTGTGTTTCGCGCCACTGTGTGGGGCTTGTCCGGCAACCCCGCCAAGGGCATGGCCTGGGCGGTGATGGGCGGACGGCTGGTGGCCTACGGCTTGCTCGGGGTAGGGGCATGGCTCGCGATCATGCACGGGCTGCTGCTGAACGGCCTGTGGCTCGCGGCGATCGCCTGGTTCCTGTTGAGCGCGGCCGAGGCGAGTTCGCGCGACTTCACCCTGGGGCAGCTGCTGCGCGGGGTCAGCGCGCGGCAGATTCTGCGCCCGGACGTGCCGCAGGTCGCCGCGGGCACCGCGCTGCAGAATTGGGTCGACGCGGGCGCGCTGGCCGGGGGCGAGCGCGCGGCGGTGGTGACGCGCGGCGCCGACGTGGTCGGTTTGGTGACCTTGAGCGACGCGCGCAAGGTGGCCCGCGAGCGCTGGGGGCTGGTGGCGGTGGACGAGGTCATGACCCCGCGCGAGCGTCTGCAGGTGGTGGCACCCGACACCGGACTGGAGGACGTGCTGCGGGCGATGGAGCGCCAGAGCCTCAATCAGGTGCCGGTCATGGAAGGGGAGCGGCTGGTCGGGTGGATCGACCGCGAGCGCCTGATGCGCGCCATCCGCGTGCGCAGCGAGGCGGCCGGCTGAGCCGACGGGCACGGCGCGCCAAGCGGCGTGTTAAACTGGGCCCTTCGGCAGCCGCCGGTCCTGGGCTGCCGGTCATCCAGTCGTCGTCCCGTTATTTGGAGCCATCATGACCCAATCCAAGCTCGTGCGCCCGGAGGGCGAACGCATCACTGTGCGTCCGGATCAGTCGCTGGACGTCCCCGACCGGCCCATCATCCCCTTCATCGAAGGTGACGGGATCGGCGTGGACATTACGCCGGTGATGCGCCACGTGCTGGATCAGGCGGTGGCCAAGGCCTACGGCGGCAAGCGCGCCATTGCATGGATGGAGATCTACGCGGGCGAGAAGGCCAACGGCGTCTACGGCGAGGGCGTCTGGTTGCCCGAGGAGACGCTGGCGGCGGTGCGTGATTACGCGGTGTCCATCAAGGGGCCGCTGACCACCCCGGTCGGCGGCGGCATGCGCTCGCTGAACGTCGCCCTGCGCCAGGAACTGGACCTGTACGTGTGTCTGCGCCCGGTGCGCTATTACGATGGCACGCCGAGTCCGCTGAAGGAGCCGGAGAAGACCGACATGGTCATTTTCCGCGAGAACTCCGAAGACATCTACGCCGGCATCGAGTGGGCGGCCGAAACGCCGGAGGCGCAGAAGGTGATCGCCTTCCTGCAGGAGGAGATGGGGGTGCGCAAGATCCGCTTCCCGGCCACCTCCGGCATCGGCATCAAGCCGGTCTCGCGCGAGGGTACCGAGCGGCTCGTGCGCAAGGCGATCCGCTACGCGCTGGACAACGGGCGCGACTCGGTGACCCTGGTGCACAAGGGCAACATCATGAAGTTCACCGAGGGCGCCTTCAAGAACTGGGGCTACGAGTTGGCGCAGCGCGAGTTCGGCGCCGAGCCGATCGACGGCGGACCGTGGTGCCGCATCAAGCGCCCCGACGGCGGCGAGGTGGTGGTCAAGGACGTGATCGCCGACGCCTTCCTGCAGCAGATCCTGCTGCGTCCCGCGGAGTACGACGTGATCGCCACCCTGAACCTGAACGGCGATTACATCTCCGACGCCCTGGCGGCTCAGGTGGGCGGCATCGGCATGGCGCCGGGGGCGAACCTCTCGGACGGCGTGGCCATGTTCGAGGCGACCCACGGCACCGCGCCACGCTACGCCGGGCAGGACAAAGTGAACCCTGGTTCGCTAATTCTGTCTGGTGAGATGATGTTGCGCCATATGGGGTGGACCGAGGCCGCCGACCTGGTGGTCAAGGGCGTCTCGGGCGCGATCGCCGCCGGCACCGTGACCTACGACCTGCACCGCCTGAAGGAGGGTGCGCAGTTGGTCAGTTGCTCCGGCTTCGGCGAGGCCGTGGTCGGGCGGATGTGAACGGATGGAACCGCAGGGGACGGGGCGGCGTGTGATGAAACGCTTCGCGGCCTTGGATAGAATGAAACCGAGGCGAGGGCGTCGGGGCGGCGGGAACAGCCGCCGGGCGCGGCGCTGGATTGCGGCTGGGCTAGACTTGATTCGACGATGAAAGACCACGATCAGCAAACCCGACACGATGACGGGTTGGCCGTCGAGGAGGCGAAGCCGAAGCTCAAACGGCCGCCGATGTATAAGGTCGTTCTGTTGAACGACGATTACACACCCATGGAGTTCGTGGTACACATTCTCGAGTACTTCTTCGGCATGGAGCGGGAGAAGGCGGCGCGCATCATGTTGCACGTCCACACCCGGGGGAAGGGAGTCTGCGGGGTGTTCCCGCGGGAAATCGCGGAGACGAAAGTGGCCCAGGTGAACGAGTATTCGCGGCAGCATCAGCACCCGCTGCTGTGCACCATGGAGGCCGCTTAGCGTCCGCGCTTGAGCGAGCGAGGTACGTCATGCTGAGCAAAGAACTGGAAGTCACGCTGAATCTCGCCTTCAAGGAAGCGCGCGAAAAGAACCACGAATTCATGACCGTGGAGCATCTGCTTCTGGCCTTGCTGGACAACGCCTCGGCCACCACGGTGCTGCGCGCATGCGGCGTGGATTTGGAGCGGCTGCGACAGGACCTGCGGGCCTACCTCGAGGAGACCACGCCGGTCATCGACCCGCGCGACGAACGCGAGACCCAGCCGACGCTCGGCTTCCAGCGCGTGCTGCAGCGCGCGGTGTTCCACGTGCAGTCCTCCAACAAGCGCGAAGTGACCGGCGCCAACGTGCTGGTGGCGATCTTCAACGAGCAGGAGTCGCAGGCGGTCTACTTCCTGAACAAGCAGAACGTCACCCGCCTGGACGTGGTGAATTACATCTCGCACGGCATCTCGAAGGTCCGTCAGGAGCAGAATCCCGACGCCATGCCCTCGGGCACGGAGGACGAGGGCGGTCCGCAGGCCGGCAAGTCGCCGCTGGAGAGCTTCGCCACCAACCTGAATGAGCTCGCGCGCCAGGGCAAGATCGATCCGCTCATCGGGCGCAAGCTCGAGCTCGAGCGCACCATCCAGGTGCTGTGCCGCCGCCGCAAGAACAATCCCTTGTTGGTCGGGGAGGCGGGCGTGGGCAAGACCGCGCTGGCCGAGGGTCTGGCCAAGAAGATCGTGGACGACGACGTGCCCGAGGTGCTGGAGAACTGCACGGTGTACGCGCTGGATCTCGGGGCACTGCTCGCCGGCACCAAGTACCGCGGCGACTTCGAGAAGCGCTTCAAGGCGGTGATCGGCCAGCTCAAGCGCGACAGCGGCGCGATCCTGTTCATCGACGAGATCCACATGATCATCGGCGCGGGCGCCGCCTCGGGCGGGGTGATGGACGCCTCCAACCTGATCAAGCCCGTGCTGTCGTCCGGGCAGCTCAAGTGCATCGGCTCCACGACCTATCAGGAATACCGCGGCATCTTCGAAAAGGATCGCGCGCTCGCGCGCCGCTTCCAGAAAATCGACATCGCCGAACCCACGGTGGAGGAGACGGTGCAGATACTGGAGGGGCTCAAGACCCGCTTCGAGGAGCACCACAGCGTGCGCTACACCCGCCAGGCGCTGCGCGCGGCGGCGGAACTCGCGGACCGGTACATCAACGAGCGCTTTCTGCCCGACAAGGCCATCGACGTGATCGACGAGGCGGGCGCCAACCAGCGTATGCAGCCGCCCTCGAAGCGCAAGAAGACCATCGGCCTGCGCGAGATCGAGGCCATCGTGGCCAAGATCGCGCGCATCCCGCCCAAGAGCGTGTCCTCGTCCGACAAGGACATCCTGCGCAACCTGGAGCGCGACCTGCGGCTGGTGATCTTCGGCCAGGACGAGGCCATCGGCACGCTGTCCACCGCGATCAAAATGGCGCGCGCGGGCCTGCGCGGTGACGAGAAGCCGATCGGTTCGTTCCTGTTCGCCGGGCCGACCGGCGTCGGCAAGACCGAGGTGAGCCGCCAGCTTGCGCGTACGCTGGGGATCGAGCTGATCCGCTTCGACATGTCCGAGTACATGGAGCGTCACACGGTCTCGCGCCTGATCGGTGCCCCGCCGGGCTACGTGGGGTATGACCAGGGCGGCCTGCTGACCGAGGCGATCAGCAAGCACCCGCACGCGGTGCTGCTCCTCGACGAGATCGAGAAGGCGCACCCGGACGTGTTCAATCTGCTGCTGCAGGTCATGGACCACGGCACGCTGACCGACAACAACGGGCGCAAGGCGGACTTCCGCAATGTGATCGTCATCATGACGACCAACGCCGGCGCGGAGCAGGCGGCGCGTCCCTCGATCGGCTTCATGGAGCAGGATCACGCGCCGGACGCGATGGAGGTGATCAAGCGCACGTTTACCCCCGAGTTCCGCAACCGCCTCGACGCCGTCGTGCAGTTCCACGCGCTGACCAGCGCGACGGTGGCGCAAGTGGTGGACAAGTTCATCGCCGAACTCGAGGCGCAGCTGGACGAGAAGAAGGTGTCGCTGACGGTGGACGACACCGCGCGGGCATGGCTGGCCGAACACGGTATCGACGTCAAGATGGGCGCGCGCCCGATGACGCGCATCATCCAGGAGCACATCAAGCGCCCGCTGGCGGAAGAGCTACTGTTCGGCAAGCTCGCCGAGGGCGGCCACGTCGAAGTGACCGAGCGGGACGGCAAGCTGCAGTTCGATATCGAGGGCGTGGAGCAGCCCGCCTAGCGCAGGCGGGGTGCGCTCCGGCGCCGCGCCCCGTCCGGCGCGCGGCGACGGGGGCGGCTAGGTGCGACCGCGGAAGACGACGCGGCCCTTGCTCAGATCGTAGGGGGTGAGCTGCACCGTGACCTTGTCGCCGGTCAGGATGCGGATGTAGTGCTTACGCATCTTGCCGGAGATGTGCGCGGTCACCACGTGGCCGTTCTCCAGTTCGACGCGGAACATGGTATTCGGCAGGGTCTCGATGACCGTGCCTTCCATTTCGATATGATCTTCCTTCGCCATTCTTACCTCTGGGTGAAAAGAAGCGATTATACCAAAGGCGCCCGGCACCGGCAGCAGCACGACGACGGGGGAGCGCCGGCCGGCCGTGGCACGTCAGCGAAGCTCTGATTAACCCAGCGCTTTCCGTGGCACAGGGTGGTGCGGCGTCGCGTGGACTGGTAACGCCGGGATGGAGTTGTACGGACCTGCCTTAGGGGGTGAACGGCTGCCAACGTCCGCTGCGGTAGGCCTCCACGGGCTCGAAGGCGGTCTTATAGCGCATCTTGGGGCTGTCGGCGATCCAGTAGCCGAGGTACAGCCAGGAGTATCCCAGCCGGCGGGTTTCTTCGATCTCCCACAGGATTGCGTAGGTGCCGAGACCGCGCTTTGCCTCGCGCGGATCAAAAAAGGTATACACCGCCGACAGGCCTTGGCTCAGTTCGTCCACCACCGCCACGGCCTTAAGCGCGCCGCGCTCGCGAAATTCGTACAGCCAAGTCTGCGCCCAGCTGCTGTTGATGAAGTGCCGGTAGGAGGCGGGATCGGCCGTATCCATGCCGCTGCCCGCGTGGCGGGTCGAGATATAACGCCGGTAGAGGTCGAAGTGCTCGGCGCGGTAGCCGGCCGGCAGGCGCGTGATCTCCAGTCCCGCATTGCGCTGCCAGGTGCGCCGTTGGCTGCGGTTGGGTGCGAATTGGGCCACCGGCACGCGCAACGGAATGCATTCGTCGCAGGTGGGGCAGCGGGGACGGTAGACGTACTCGCCGTTGCGCCGAAAGCCGTAGTCGGCCAAGCGCGAATACAGCTCCATGGTCATCGGCTTGGCCGGATCGGCGAACAGATTGACGCTGCTGCGGCTGTCCAGGTAACCGCAGGCGCTCGGTACGGTGGCGTAGAAGGTCAGACTCGCCGAGCGACGTCGGTTGAGTACGTCCTTCATGCACTGACCTCCTCGAGCCGAAAGTCGTTGTCGAAGCGCCACGGCGGCGGCCGCGACGACCGGTCGCAGGCACTCCCCAGCCACTTGGCGAACGCCTCACGCGGGATACAGCGCGCCCCCAGGCTGTCGAGGTGTTCGGAGCGAACCTGACAGTCGATGAGTTCGAAGCCCCAGCGGGCCAGTTGGCGCACCAGGTACACCAGCGCGATCTTGGAGCCGTCGCGCGCCCGGCTGAACATCGATTCGCCGAAGAACACCCGCCCCAGCGCCACACCGTACAGGCCGCCGATCAGCTCCTCGTCGCGCCACACCTCGATGGAATGGGCGTAGCCGAGCGCGTGCAGCCGGGCATACGCCGCGGCCATCTCGGCGGTGATCCAGGTACCCAGCCCGTCGCCGCGCGGTGCGGCGCACGCTTGGACTACCTGTTCGAACGCCGTGTCCAGCGTGACGCGGTAGTCGCCTCGGCGCAGTGCCTTGCGCAGGCTGCGCGAGACACGCAACTCCCCGGGCAGGAGCACCGCGCGCGGGTCCGGGGACCACCACATAATGGGCTGACCTGCGCTGTACCAGGGGAATATGCCCTGGCGGTAGGCCCGCAACAGGCGTTCCGGGTGCAGGTCGCCGCCTAGTGCCAGCAGGCCGTCGGGTTCCCGCAGCGCGTAGGAGACGTCCGGGAACGCCGCATCGTGATGGGGGTCCAGCCACCGGAGCTGCTGCATGTTCAGTCCGCCTGCCGATAGGGACTGTGGCGACCGAGCTCGGCCATGTACTGTTCCATCGCCTCCCGCTCGCGCTGCACATAATCGGCGAGGGCGTGACCGAACGCCGGGTGCGCGATCCAGTGCGCCGACCAGGTGCGCGTGGGGAGAAAACCGCGACTGACCTTGTGTTCGCCCTGGGCGCCCGGCTCGAAGCGCTGCAATCCCTGGGAAATACAATAGTCGATGCCCCGATAGTAGCAGGCCTCGAAGTGCAGGCTGTGGAAGTCGGCTTCCGCCCCCCAATGGCGGCCGTACAGCACGCCGCCGCCGGCGAAACTGAGCGCTCCGGCGATGTACCGGCCCCGGAAACTGGCGAGCACCAGCACGACCGCCTCGGGCATGTCGTGCGCCACCGCCTCGAAGAAGGCGCGGCTCAGGGTGGGCACGCCGCCCTTGCGGTCGAAGGTCTGGGTATAGAAGCGGTGGAACACCGCCCAGTGCTCGGGTTCGATTTGCGCACCCTGCAGGGTCGTCAGTTCGACGCCCTGTTCGGCCACCCGTCGGCGCTCGCGGCGCAGCTTCTTGCGTTTGTCGGCCGACAGGGCGGCGAGAAAGGCCTCGAAGTCGCTGTAGCCGCGGTTCTCCCAGTGGAACTGACAGCCGAGGCGGGGCAGGAATCCCCGTGTCGCGACCAAGTGCTCGGTGTCGTCGCGGTTGGTGAACAGCCAGTGCGCCGACGAGGCGCGCAGGTCACGGGCAAGCGCCAGAGCGCCGTCGATCAGGGCATCGACGACCGCGCCGCGGGCGGCCTCGGGGTGTACCAGCAGCCGCGGCCCGGTCGCCGGCGTGTAGGGCGCGGCACCTACCAGCTTGGGGTAGTAAGCCAGGCCCTCGCGCGCATAGGCATCCGCCCAGGCCCAGTCGAACACGAATTCGCCATAGGAGTTGGTCTTGGCGTAGAGCGGCGCGGCGCCGATCAGGCGCCCGCCGTCGTCGTGGACCAACAGATGATGGGGTAGCCAGCCGTAGCGCGGTCCGAGGCAGCCGTGGCGCTCCAGTGCGCATAGGAACTCGTGCCGCAGGAACGGATTGCCGTGCGGGTTGAGCGCGTTCCACGCCGGCGCGGCGACCTCGTCGAGGCGCTTGCAAACGGTGAGTTGCATCGGTCGCGTGGCCTCCTGCCGCGCGCGCGGGCTATTCGACGTCGGATTTGGCGTTGGTTTCCGCTTTGGCTGCGGCTTTGCCCTCACCAATGGGCTGCTCCTTGCCCAAGTGTTCCAGATAGCGCTCGGCGTCCAGCGCGGCCATGCAGCCCGAGCCCGCCGAAGTGATCGCCTGGCGGTACACGTGGTCGGCCACGTCGCCGGCGGCGAACACGCCGGGAATGCTGGTGGAGGTCGCGCCGCCGCTGGTGCCGCTCTTGATGCGGATATACCCGTTGTCCATGTCGAGCTGCCCCGTGAACAGCTCGGTGTTGGGGCGGTGGCCGATGGCGATGAAGATGCCGGTCACCTCGAGTTCCTTGGTGGCCCCGTCGACGGCGCTCTTGAGGCGCATGCCGGTGACCCCGCTGTCGTCACCCAGCACCTCGTCCAGGGTGTGATTCCATTCGATGGACACATTGCCGCTCGCGGCTTTCTCCATCAACTGGTTGCTGAGGATCTTCTCGGAGCGGAAGTGGTCCCGGCGGTGCACCACGGTGACGTGCGCGGCGATGTTGGACAGATACAGCGCCTCCTCGACCGCGGTGTTACCGCCGCCGATCACCGCCACGCGCTGACCCTTATAGAAAAACCCGTCGCAGGTGGCGCAGCCCGAGACGCCGCGCCCCTTGAACTTCTCCTCGGAGGGGAGGCCGAGGTACATGGCCGAGGCGCCGGTGGCGACGATGAGTGCATCGCAGGTGTAGACGCCGGCGTCGCCGGTGAGGCGGAAGGGCCGCTCGGTCAGTTCGGCCTTGTTGATGTGGTCGAACACGATCTCGGTGTTGAAGCGCTCGGCGTGGCGACGCATGCGGTCCATCAGATCGGGGCCTTGCAGGCCCTCGACGTCGCCCGGCCAGTTGTCCACCTCGGTGGTGGTCATCAGCTGCCCGCCCTGTTCCAGGCCGGTCACCAGCACCGGGTTCAGGTTCGCGCGCGCCGCATACACGGCGGCGGTGTAGCCGGCGGGGCCCGAGCCCAGGATCAACAGGCGGCAGTGCTTCGCTTCACTCATCTACAGGCGCTCCAGTTCGGTCTGGGGTTTACCCGGGATGTTATCATTTCTGGCCACACGATTGACGCCCAGAGGAGTTTCGATGCGCATTGGTATCCCCACCGAGCTGAAGATCATGGAGGGGCGCGTCGCGCTGATTCCGGCGGCGGCCGGTGAGTTGGTCAAGCGCGGCCACGAGGTCTATGTCCAGGCCGGCGCGGGGCTGCAAAGCGGCTACAGGGACGCGGATTACAGCGCCCTGGGCGTGCATGTCCTCGACGATGCCGCCGCCGTCTACGGGGCGGGGGAGTTGATCGTCAAGGTGAAGGAGCCCCAGGTCGAGGAGCTGGCGCTGCTGCGCGCCGACCATCTGTTGTTCTCCTATCTCCATCTGGCCGCCGACCCGGCGCTCACCGAGGCCTTGTGCCGGATCGGCCTCACCGCGGTCGCCTTCGAGACCGTGGCGGAAGGCGCGCGCCTGCCGCTGCTGGCGCCCATGAGCGACATCGCGGGGCGGCTCGGCGCCCAGGTCGGCGCGCATCTGTTACACGCGCCGCAGGGCGGCCGCGGTGTATTGCTCGGCGGGCTGCCGGCGGCCGAACGCGGACGGGTGGTGGTGATCGGGGCCGGCGTGGCCGGTGGCAGCGCGGTGCGCGTGGCGGCCGGTCTCGGCGCCGAGGTGGTGGTGTTCGACCTGAACCGCGACCGCCTGGAGGCGATGCGGGCGTTCGGGCCGAACGTCACCGCGCTCTATCCTTACGAGGAGTCCGTGCGCAAGGCCGTGCTGGGCGCCGACCTGGTGATCGGCGCGGTGCTCATTGTCGGGGCGCGCGCGCCGCACGTGCTGGACGCCGAGACGGTACGGCGCATGCAGCCCGGCAGCGTGATCGTGGATATCTCGGTGGATCAGGGCGGGTGCGTGGAGACCACGCGCCCCACCGACTATCGGGCGCCGACCTATGTGTGGGAGGACGTGGTGCACTTCGCGGTGACCAATATGCCGGGGGCGGTGCCGCGCAGCGCCTCGCAGGCGTTGTCGGCCGCACTGATCCCCTATGTCGCGGCGTTGGCGCAGGGGGAATGGCGCGACAATTTCGCGCTGCGGGCAGGCATCAACGTGGCGGATCACAAAGTGGTGCACCCGGCCTTGCTCGACGCCTGAGAACCTCTATAGAATGGTCTGAGCTTTCTATTCTAAGAATCTGAAACAAAAGGACTGTCCAAGACGGTCAAGCATAGGGCTCCCATGTCGCAGGCAAGTCGCAAGAAGAATCCCCCCGTGCCGCTGGCGGCGCACATCCGCCGCGGTCTGCGCGAGGGCGCCCTGTTCGTCTTCGGCTTTACCGCCCTGTACCTCATCCTGGCGCTCGGCACCTATCACCCCGAGGACCCCGGCTGGTCCTACAGCACCAACGCGGAGCGGGTGGCCAACCTCGGCGGACCGGTGGGCGCCTGGTTCGCGGACGTCTTTCTGCACCTGTTCGGCTATATGGCCTTCGTGTTCCCGGTCATCGTGGGCTACGTCGGCTGGGTGCTGTTTGCCGGGCGCAAACGCGACGCCGGTGACGAGCACGAGGGCGCCGGCACCGGCTTTCGCCTGCTCGGCTTCGCGCTGACCCTGGGCGCCGGCAGCGGCCTCGCGGCATTGCACGTCGCGGAGGGGCATTTGGCGCTGCCGCAAGGGGCCGGCGGCATCCTCGGGAGCGTGATCGGCGCGGGCCTGGTGAACACGGTCGACCTGTTGGGCGCGACCCTGTTCCTGCTGGCCTTGTTCCTGACCGGCGTGACCCTGGCCACCGGCATCTCCTGGTTCGGGGTGATGGATCGCACCGGCGCCGCGGCGATCGCCTTCTGGCGCGGCCTGCAGGCGCTGCGCGCGGGCATGCGCGAGCGTCGCCTCGCGCGCCAAGCGCGTCAGACCCGCGAGACGCATGTCGAGGAAGAGAAAAAGAAGCGCGAGAAGCGCCAGCCGCTGCGTATCGAACCGGTGATCAAGGCGACGCCGATCAGTGCGCGCGCCGCGCGTGAGCGTCAGGTGCCGCTGTTCAAGCTGCCGGCCGACAGCGCACTGCCGCCCTTGTCGCTGCTGGATCCGCCGCAGCCGGCCACCCACGCGCTGTCCAAGGAGGCGCTGGAGGCGATCTCGCGCCAAGTCGAGATCAAGCTCAAGGACTTCAACATCGAAGTGGAGGTGGTGGCGGCGCATCCGGGGCCGGTCATCACGCGCTTCGAAATGCAGCCCGCGCCGGGGGTGAAGGTCAGCCAGATCAGTAACCTCGCCAAGGACCTCGCGCGCGCCCTGTCGGTGGTCAGCGTGCGCATCGTCGAGGTCATCCCGGGCAAGTCCACCGTGGGCCTGGAGATCCCCAACGAGCACCGCGAGACGGTGTCGCTGGTCGAGACGCTGCAGTCGCGCGAGTACGCCGACGCCTCCTCGGCGCTCACCCTGGCGCTCGGCAAGGACATCGCCGGGCGACCGGTGGTGGCGGACCTCGGCAAGATGCCGCATCTGCTGGTGGCCGGTACCACCGGTTCCGGTAAGTCGGTCGGCATCAACGCGATGATCCTCAGCCTGCTGTTCAACGCCACGCCCCAGCAGGTGCGCCTGATCATGATCGACCCCAAGATGCTGGAACTGTCGGTCTACCAGGGCATCCCGCACCTGCTCGCGCCGGTGGTCACCGACATGAAGGAGGCCGCCAACGCGCTGCGCTGGTGCGTGGCGGAGATGGAGCGCCGCTACCGGCTGATGTCCTCGGTGGGAGTGCGCAACCTCGCGGGCTTCAACCGCAAGGTGAAGGACGCGCAGGACGCCGGCAAGCCGCTGGTGAACCCGTTCGCGCCGCCGCCCGGCGAGGACGAGGAACCGGAGACGCTGGAGCCGCTGCCGTACATCGTGGTGGTGATCGACGAGTTCGCCGACATGATGATGATCGTCGGCAAGAAGGTCGAGGAGCTGATTGCGCGCCTCGCGCAGAAGGCGCGCGCGGCCGGCGTGCACCTCATCCTCGCCACGCAGCGGCCGTCGGTGGACGTCATCACCGGCCTGATCAAGGCGAACATTCCGACCCGCATCTCGTTCCAGGTGTCCTCGCGGGTGGACTCGCGCACCATCCTCGACCAGAACGGGGCGGAGCACCTGCTCGGCCACGGCGACATGCTCTACCTGCCGGCGGGCACAGGCCTGCCGCAGCGCGTGCACGGCGCGTTCGTCGCGGACCAGGAGGTGCACCGCGTCGCCGATCACCTCAAGGAGCACGGCGAACCGGATTACCTGGACGAGATCCTGCAGGGCGGCGAGAGCGACGGTGGCGGCAACTTCCCGGGCGATATGGCGTCTGATGAAGAGGCCGATCCGCTATACGATCAGGCGGTGCGGATGGTCACCGAGACCCGCCGGGCCTCCATCTCGGCCGTGCAGCGCCGCTTGAAGATCGGCTACAACCGCGCGGCGCGCATGGTCGAGGTCATGGAGCAACAGGGCGTCGTGGGTCCGTTGCAGTCCAACGGCAGCCGCGAGGTGCTGGCACCGCCGCCACCCCCCATCGACTGAGGTGTGTATGAAGAGATTTCCGCTGGGCACCGCGCTCTGGGCGGGTTTGTTGGGCCTGCTCGCGAGCCTGCCGGTGGCCGCCGGCGAGGCGCGCCTGGATGCCTTCTTCGACGGCCTGCAGAGCGTGCACGCCGAGTTCAAACAGACCGTGCTCGGCCCGCAGGGGCGGGTGCTCGATCAAAGCTGGGGCACCATGGCGGTACAGCAGCCCGGGCTTTTCCGCCTCGATTACCACCGCCCCCACGAGCAGCAGTACGTGGGTGACGGCCAGCGCCTGTGGGCCTACGACCAGGACCTGGAACAGGTCACCGTGCGCGAACAGGAGTCCGGCCTGGATGACACGCCGGCCCTGCTGCTCGCCCAACCCGAAGCGGTGCGCGACACCTTTTCGGTGCACGCGATCGGCGCCCGTGACGGCAGCGAGTGGGTTGAGTTGCGCCCGCGCCGCGGGGAGGGCGGATTCGAGTTCGTGCGCCTGGGCTTTCGCGGCGACACGCTGCACATCATGGAGTTGAAGGACAACTTCGGCCAGACCACCCGCCTCGAGTTCTCCCAGTTGCAGCGCAACCCGCGCCTGGACCGCGCCTTGTTCCAGTTCGAGCCGCCGCCCGGCGTCGACGTGGTCGGCGACCCGGGCAGCTAAGGCCTTCCATGGATGCCTACCGCCCGCTCGCGGACCGCATGCGGCCGGCGGACCTCGCCGAGTACGTCGGCCAGCCGCACGTGCTCGCCCCCGGTCGGCCCCTGCGCGAGGCGCTCGAATCGGGGCACCTGCATTCCTTCGTGTTGTGGGGCCCGCCCGGCACCGGTAAGACCACGCTCGCGCGCTTGGTCGCGCAGCGGGTGGAGGCGGATTTCCTGAGTCTCTCGGCGGTGCTGGCCGGGGTGAAGGACATCCGCGCCGCGGTGGAGTCCGCCGAGCGCCTGCGCAACCTGGAAGGACGCGCCACCGTGTTGTTCGTGGACGAGGTGCACCGCTTCAACAAGGCCCAGCAAGACGCTTTCCTGCCGTTCGTGGAGAACGGCACCGTGACCTTCATCGGCGCCACCACCGAGAATCCGTCCTTCGAGCTCAACAGCGCGTTGCTCTCGCGCGCCCGCGTCTATGTGCTGAAGCGCCTGGATGAGGGCGACCTGGAGGCCCTGCTCGAGCGGGCGTTGGCGGACCCCGAGCGCGGTCTCGGCGCCCTGGATGTCAATTGCGAGGCGGAGCAGCGGGCGCGCTTGGCACGCGCCGCCGACGGCGACGCCCGGCGCGCGCTCAACCTGCTCGAGCTGGCCGCCGACCTCGCCAGCGCCGAGCCTGGCCGCCGCATCGACGAGACGGTGGTCGATGCCGTGCTCACCGATACCCTGCGCCGCTTCGACAAAGGGGGCGACCTTTTCTACGACCAGATCTCCGCACTGCACAAGGCGGTGCGCGGCTCCGCGCCGGATGCCGCCCTGTACTGGCTGGCGCGCATGCTCGACGGCGGCTGCGACGCGCTGTACATCGCCCGCCGCGTGGTGCGCATGGCCAGCGAGGACATCGGCAATGCCGATCCGCGCGCGCTGCAACTCGCGCTACAGGCCTGGGACGTGCAGGAGCGGCTCGGCAGCCCCGAAGGCGAACTCGCCATCGCGCAGGCGGTGGTCTACCTCGCTTGTGCAGCCAAAAGTAACGCTGTGTACAATGCCTTCGGCGCGGCGCGGGCCGATGCGCGCTCCGGCGGCTCGCTGGACGTGCCCATGCATCTGCGTAACGCGCCCACCAAGCTAATGAAGAACCTCGGGCACGGCAGTGGCTATCGCTACGCGCACGACGAACCCGAGGGCTATGCGGCCGGCGAGACCTATTTCCCGCCGGAGCTGGGGGAGCGGAGCTATTACCAGCCTGTCGATCGGGGTCTCGAGCAGCGCATCGCCGAGAAGCTGCGCCATTTGCGCGCGCTCGACCGGCAGTGGCGGGCGACCCATAAGGCGCGCAAGCCCGACTGAAGGGCCGGGCGCATGACGCTGGTGGCGATTGCCCTGGGCGGCGCGCTCGGCTCGGTGTTGCGCTACGGCTTGGCGCTACAAGTGCACCAGTGGCTCGGCCGCGGCTTCCCCTACGGCACCCTGGCCGTCAATGTGTCGGGTTGTCTCGCCATCGGTCTGTTGTACGTGCTGCTGACCGAGCGCTACGCGGTCGCCCCCGAATGGCGCGCCGCGTTGTTGATCGGGGTGCTCGGCGGTTTCACCACCTTTTCGACCTTTTCCCTCGAGACGCTGGCCCTCGTGGACGGCCGCGAGTACGGTAAGGCCTTGGCCAATATCATGCTGAGCCTCGTCCTGTGCTTGTTGGCTACCTGGCTCGGGCTCGCGTTGGGGAGGCGGCTGTGAACGGACGGCAAGCGGTGCGCGTCGCAAGGCTCTATCTGTCGGAGAGGGAGGGGCAGGTCGACGCCCTGACTGCGTCGCTGCGCGAGGCGGGCCTGCGCGGCGTGACCGTGCTGCGCGGCATCGCCGGCTTCGGTGAGCATGGCGTGCTGTCGGCCCGGCTGCTCGACCTGTCGCTGGACCTGCCGGTGGTGGTGGAGTTCTTCGACGCTCCCGAGAAGGTCGACGCCGCGCTGGCGGCGGTTGCCGATCGCGTCCCGCCCGGCCATCTTGTGGTCTGGGACGCGTCCACCAACCTTTGACAGGCGCTCGCGCGCCCACATCTGAACCGCGAACTGAAGGGAGACCATGCTCGACCCACGCCTGATACGCAACGACCTCGATGCCGTCGCCGCCGCCCTTGCGCGCCGGGGCGTGCACCTCGACCGCGAGCGGCTGAATGCCTTGGAAGTGCAGCGTAAGGACCTGCAAGTGCGTATGCAGGAGCTGCAGAACACGCGTAATACGCGCTCCAAGGCGATCGGGCAGGCCAAGGCCAAAGGGGAGGACGTCGCGCCGCTGTTGGCCGAAGTGGCCGATCTTGGTGAGCGTCTGAAGGCGGCCGAGGGCGAATTTCACGCCGTGCAAGGTGAACTCGACGGGCTGTTGCTCGAGCTGCCCAACGTGCCGCATGAGTCGGTGCCCGATGGCGCGGACGAGACGCACAATGTCGAGGTGCGCCGCTGGGGCACGCCGGCGGAGTACGACTTCGAGGTGCGCGATCACGTCGCGCTGGGCGAGGCGCTCGGCCAGCTCGATTTCGCCACCGCCAGCAAGATCGCCGGGGCGCGCTTCAGTGTGATGTCGGGCGGGCTCGCGCGCCTGCATCGGGCGCTGATCCAGTTCATGCTCGACCTGCACACGCGCGAACACGGCTATACCGAGCTGTACGTGCCGTATCTGGTCAACAGCGCGAGCCTGGTCGGTACCGGTCAGTTGCCCAAGTTCGAGGAGGACCTGTTCGCCACCGGCGGCGGCTATTACCTGATCCCCACCGCCGAGGTGCCGGTCACCAACACCGCGCGCGACACGATCCTCGAGGCCGACACGCTGCCGCGCCGCTATGTGGCGCACACGCCCTGCTTTCGCAGCGAGGCGGGCAGCCATGGCAAGGACACCCGCGGCATGATCCGTCAGCACCAGTTCGAGAAGGTGGAGCTGGTGCAGATGGTGCGCCCGGAGGAGTCCTACGCGGCGCTGGAGGCGCTGACCGGCCACGCCGAGGCGGTGCTGCAGCGCCTGGAGCTACCGTATCGGGTGGTCGCCCTCTGCACCGGTGACATGGGTTTCGCCGCCGCCAAGACCTACGACATCGAGGTGTGGCTGCCGGGCCAGCAGGCCTACCGGGAGATCTCCTCGTGCAGCAACTTCGAGGACTTTCAGGCGCGGCGCATGCAGGCCCGTTGGCGTAACCCCGAGACCCGCAAGCCCGAACTGCTGCATACCCTGAACGGCTCGGGGCTGGCGGTCGGGCGTACCTTGGTCGCGCTGATGGAGAACGGCCAGCAGGGCGATGGGCGCATTCGCATTCCCGAGGCGCTGCGCCCTTACGTCGACGGACTGGACTACCTCGGCTAAGCGGCGCGCCGGACCACGCAAGGCGCACCGTCGAAACGAAAATCCCCCGCCGAAGCGGGGGATTTTCTTTTTTTCCCGAGCCTGCCCGGAGGCAGATGCGGCGCTTAGTCGTTGTTGAACGCGCCGAGCAAGTGCAGCAGGCTGGTGAAGAGGTTGTAGATGGACACGAACAGCGTAATCGTGGCCATGATGTAGTTGGTCTCGCCGCCGTTCACGATCTGGCTGGTCTGCCATAGGATCAGACCGGACATCAGCAGCACGAACATGGCGGAGACAGCCAGCGACAGGCCGGGCATCTGGAAGAAGTATGCCGCCAGACCGGCCAGGAAGGCGACCAGGATGCCCACCATCAGGAAGCCGCCCATGAAGCTGAAGTCCTTGCGCGTGCTGAGCGCGTAGCCCGACAGCCCCAGGAAGATCGCGGCGGTGCCGCCCATGGCCAGCATCACGATCTGATCGCCGTTCGGCAGCGCGAGGTATGCGCTGATGATCGGGCCGAGGGTGTAGCCCATGAAGCCCGTCAAGGCGAACACGAACAGCAGACCCAAGCCGCTGTCGCGGAACTTGGTGGTCAGGAACAGCAGACCGAAGAAGCCCACCAGAGTGATGACCAAGCCCGGATGCGGGAGCCCCAACGCCATGGAGACGCCGGCCATGAATGCCGCGAACAGCAAGGTCATGGACAGGAGCGTGTAGGTGTTGCGGATCAGTTTGTTGGTCGCTTCGGTGCCGAGCACACCGCCGCGGGCAACCATCTGCGGATTCGGATTCATCGTTGAGCCTACCTCGTACGTTGGCTGTAAGTTGTTCTTTACGCGGACTTTGACCGGGCGCAGCGCGCTTGGTTCCCTAGCATACCCTAAGGCCGTTGAATATCAAGACGGTGGCCTCGCGCACTGCTTTTTCCGACGCCCCTGGGGTATTCTACGGCCTCACTCGGGAGGGTTGGCCGAGCGGTTGAAGGCACTGGTCTTGAAAACCAGCAGGGGCGAAAGCCCCTCCAGGGTTCGAATCCCTGACCCTCCGCCACTGCACCGCGGAGGCGCGGCACAGGCGGCACAGGGATGTGCCGCCGTGATCGACGGCTGCAAGCCGTTGATCACGAAGCGAAGCGAAAACCACGCTTTTCGCTGAGCGTGGTCTGAGCCATCCAGGATGGATGGATTCAGACCCTATAACAGCGCCGCCGTGATCGACGGCTGCAAGCCGTTGATCACGAAGCGAAGCGAAAACCACGCTTTTCGCGCACCGTGGTCTGAGCCATCCAGGATGGATGGATTCAGACCTACCCGCGGCACAGGGATGTGCCGCCGCGATCGACGGCTGCAAGCCGTTGAGCACGAAGCGAAGCGAAAACCACGCTTTTCGCGCAGCGTGGTCTGAGCCATCCAGGATGGATGGATTCAGACCTACCCGCGGCACAGGGATGTGCCGCCGTGATCGGCGGCTGCAAGCCGTTGAGCACGAAGCGAAGCGAAAACCACGCTTTTCGCGCAGCGTGGTCTGAGCCATCCAGGATGGATGGATTCAGACCTACCCGCGGCACAGGGATGTGCCGCCGTGATCGACGGCTGCAAGCCGTTGAGCACGAAGCGAAGCGAAAACCACGCTTTTCGCTGAGCGTGGTCTGAGCCATCCAGGATGGATGGATTCAGACCCTATAACAGCGCCGCCGTGATCGGCGGCTGCCAAGCCGTTGATCACGAAGCGAAGCGAAAACCACGCTTTTCGCGCAGCGTGGTCTGAGCCATCCCGGATGGATGGATTCAGACCTAGGTTCATACAGAAGCGCACGGCGCGCGCCCCGCGTGGCAGCGACCCGAAGGCATCGAGACGCGGATGGCACGAAGAAGAACGCAGCAGTTTCAACTCGATTTCGCCTCCGGCGTCACCTTGCTCGCGGGCGTGGACGAGGTCGGGCGCGGCCCGCTCGCGGGCCCGGTGGTCGCCGCCGCCGTCATCCTGCCCGATCGCCCGCGCATCCGCGGGTTGACCGACTCCAAGTTACTGAGCGCCGAGCAGCGTGAGGCGCTGGCGGTGAAGATCCGCGCGCGCGCGCTGGCCTGCGCGCTGGGGCGCGCCGAGGTGGAGGAGATCGACCACCTGAACATCTTCCATGCGTCCCTGCTGGCCATGCGCCGCGCAGTGGAGGCGCTCGCGACGGTGCCCGAGTACGCCGTGGTGGACGGTAACCGCTGCCCCGAGCACCTGCCGTGTCCCTCCGAGGCGGTGGTGCAGGGCGATCTGCGCGTGCCCTGCATCAGCGCCGCCTCCATCCTCGCCAAAGTCGCGCGCGATGCCGAAATGGCCGCGCTGGATGCGGCTTATCCAGGCTACGGTTTTGCCCAGCACAAGGGCTATGCCACTGCCATGCACCTCGAGGCGCTGCGGGCGCTGGGCCCCTGCGCCATCCACCGGCGCTCCTTCGCGCCGGTGCGCGCGGCCCTCGGTTTGGACGTGGTCGGTGCCACCGCGCCGGTGGCCATGGCGTCTGAAGAAGGGGCGGTCCCGTGAGCGAACCCCGTTCCGTGCCCGGTTTCGTTCATCTGCACCTGCACACCGAGTATTCCTTGGTGGACGGCCTGGTGCGGATCAAACCGCTGGCCAAGGCCGTGGCGGCGGCGGGCATGCCGGCGGTGGCGGTGACCGACCAGAGCAATCTGTTCGCCATGGTGAAGTTCTATCGGGCGGCAATGGCGGCCGGCGTGAAGCCGATCATCGGCGTGGATCTATGGGTGCACAACCCGGACAAGCCGGCGCAGCCGAGCCGCGTGGTGTTGCTCTGTAAGGACGGCACGGGTTATCGCAACCTGACCGAGTTGGTGTCGCGCAGCTACACCGAGGGCCAGCATCGCGGTCTGCCCATGGTGGAGAAGGCGTGGTTCGCGGGTGCCACCGACGGGCTCATCGCGCTCTCCGGCGGGCGCGAGGGCGACATCGGGCTGGCCTTGCGCGCCGGCAATCGCGAGCGCGCGGTCGAACTGTTGCGCGAGTGGCAGGCGCTGTTTCCGAACCTCGGCGACTTCTACCTCGAGTTGCAACGCACGGGGCGCGAGGGCGAGGAGATCTACCTCCACGGCGCCGTCGCGCTGGCCGCCGAGCATGGGCTGCCGGTGGTCGCCACCAACGACGTGCACTTCCTGCGCGAGGAGGAGTTCGAGGCGCACGAGACGCGGGTGTGCATCCACGACAGCCGCACGCTGGATGATCCGCGCCGCCCCAAGCGCCACAGCCCGCAGCAGTACCTGCGCTCCCCCGAGGAGATGCAGGCCCTGTTCGCCGACATCCCCGAGGCGCTGGAGAACACGGTCCACATCGCCGCGCGCTGCAACCTCGAACTGACGCTGGGCAAGAACTTCCTGCCGGACTTCCCTGTGCCGGCGGGGATGACCATGGACGAGTTCTTCTGTCAGGAGGCGCGCGCGGGGCTCGAGAAGCGATTAGCGGTGATCCTGGACGGGCGCCCGGATGCGGCCGAGGCACGCCAGGCCTACGAGGCGCGCCTGGAGATCGAACTCGGGGTCATCCTCAAGATGGGTTTCCCCGGCTACTTCCTGATCGTGGCGGACTTCATCCAGTGGGCCAAGCGCAACGGCGTGCCGGTGGGGCCGGGGCGCGGCTCCGGCGCGGGCTCGCTGGTGGCCTACGCGCTTACCATCACCGACCTCGACCCGCTGCAGTACGAGCTGCTGTTCGAGCGCTTCCTGAACCCCGAGCGCGTGTCCATGCCCGACTTCGACGTCGACTTCTGCATGGAAGGGCGCGACCGGGTGATCGAGTACGTGGCCGAGCGCTACGGGCGCGACAAGGTGTCGCAGATCATCACCTACGGTTCGATGGCCGCCAAGGCCGTGGTGCGCGACGTGGGCCGCGTGCTCGGCCATCCCTACGGTTTCGTGGACCAGATCGCCAAGCTCATTCCGTTCGAGATCGGTATGACGCTGGACAAGGCCCTGGAGCAGGAGGAGGCGCTGCGCGAGCGCTACGAGCAGGACGAGGAGGTGCGCGCGCTGATCGACATGGCGCGTCAGCTCGAGGGCCTCGCGCGCAACGCCGGCAAACACGCCGGCGGCGTGGTGATCGCGCCGTCGAAGCTTACCGACTTCACGCCGCTGTACTGCGAGCATGGCGCGCCCGGCGTGCTCACCCAGTTCGACAAGGACGACGTGGAAGCGGTCGGCCTGGTCAAATTCGACTTCCTGGGTCTGCGCACCCTGACCATCATCGACTGGGCGCTGCAGACCGTGAACGCCGTGCGCGCCGAGAAGGGCGAGGGGCCGCTCGACATCGAGCGCATCCCGCTGGATGACAAGGACGCCTTCGACCTCTTGAAACGCTGCGCCACCACCGCGGTGTTCCAGCTCGAATCGCGCGGCATGAAGGACCTCATCAAGCGCCTGCAGCCTGACTGTTTCGAGGACATCATCGCGCTGGTGGCGCTGTTTCGCCCTGGTCCGCTGCAGTCGGGCATGGTGGACGACTTCATCAACCGCAAGCATGGGCGCGCCAAGGTCGAGTACCCGCACCCGGAACTCGAGCCGATCCTGAAGCCCACCTACGGCATCATCCTGTACCAGGAGCAGGTGATGCAGATCGCGCAGGTGCTGGCCGGCTACACGTTGGGCGGCGCCGACCTGTTGCGCCGCGCCATGGGCAAGAAGAAGCCCGAGGAGATGGCCAAGCAGCGCGAGATCTTCATGCAGGGCGCGACGCAGCGCGGCGTGGAGGCGGGCACCGCCACCTACATCTTCGACTTGATGGAGAAGTTCGCCGGCTACGGCTTCAACAAGTCGCACTCCGCCGCCTACGCGCTGGTGTCCTACCAGACCGCCTGGCTGAAAGCGCACTATCCGGCGGCCTTCATGGCCGCGGTGCTGTCCGCCGACATGGACAACACCGACAAGGTGGTGACCCTGATCGACGAGTGCAGCACCATGGCACTGGAGGTGCTGCCGCCGGACGTCAACACCTGCATGCACCGCTTTACCGTCACCCCCGAGGGTGCGATTCGCTATGGCCTCGGCGCGGTGAAGGGCGTCGGCGCCGGCGCCATCGAGGGCATCGTGCAGGGGCGCGCCGAGGATGCTTATCGCGACCTGTTCGACTTCTGCCGCCGGGTGGACATCAAGCGTCTGAACCGCCGCGCCATCGAGGCCTTGATCCGCGCGGGGGCGCTGGATGCGCAGGGGCCGAACCGCGCCACGCTGATCGGCGCCCTGGATGAGGCGCTGCTCGCGGCCGATCAGCACTTGCGCGATCTGGAGGCGGGGCAGAACGACCTGTTCGGCGGCGCCGCCAAGCCCGAGCGCGCGCACCAGTATCGCGTACTGCCCGAGTGGTCGGACGAGGAGCGCCTCGCGGGCGAGAAGGAGACCCTGGGGCTGTACCTCACCGGGCACCCCATCGAGCGCTACGAGGCGGAACTCGCCAGCATCGTGAGCTGCCGCATCGCCGACCTCAAGCCGACCCGCGACCAGAGCCTGACCGTGGCGGGGCTGGTGATCGCGGTGCGTACCATGAACAACCGGCGCGGCGACCGCATGGCGTTCATCACCCTGGACGACCGCAGCGGTCGGGTAGAACTCGCTTTGTATTCCGAAGTTTATGAAGAATACCGCAACCTAATTGTGAAGGACGGCTTGGTGGTCGTGGAGGGGGAAGTCAGCGTCGATGAGTACTCCGGCGGCTTCCGCGTGCGCGGCCGGCGACTGTACGACATCGATCAGGCCCGCGCCGCCCTGGCCCGTCGTCTGCTACTGTGCGTGCGCCCGGCGGCGCCCGCGGCGGCGCGCGCCGCCGGCAGCGACGTGACCCAGCCGGCGCCCGCCGACTTGCCGCGCACGCTCGCCGAGGCCTTGGCACCGTTTCGCGATGGCCCCTGTCCGGTGGTGCTGCGCTACCGCAACGAGGCGGCCGAGGCACTGCTCGCGCTCGGTCCCGACTGGCGGGTGCAACCGGCCGATGCGCTGCTCGCACGGCTGCGCGAGCTGCCCGGCGTGGACGACGTGCAGGTTGACTACGGCGCCCGCGGGCGCTGAGCTGCCGGTACCGCGCGCCCGCGCCAGACGCTACAATGACCCGCTTATAACAATCGTGATTGACAATGAACCTGAATTTTCTTGAATTTGAACAGCCCATCGCCGAGCTCGAGGCCAAGATTCGTGAGCTGCGCTACGTCAGCGACGACAACGACCTCAACATCAGCGAAGAGATCGCGCGCCTGCAGGCGAAGAGCCGCGAGCTGACCAAGTCCATCTTCGCCTCGCTGACGCCCTGGCAGGTCGCGCAAATGGCGCGACATCCGCAGCGGCCCTATATGCTCGATTACGTCGAGAGGATCTTCACCGAGTTCGAGGAGCTGCACGGCGACCGCAGCTTCAGCGACGACCCGGCCATCGTCGGCGGCGTGGCGCGCCTCGAGGGGCGCCCGGTGATGCTGATCGGCCAGCAGAAGGGGCGCGACACCAAGGAGAAGGTGCGGCGCAATTTCGGCATGCCGCGCCCCGAGGGCTACCGCAAGGCGCTGCGCCTGATGCAGATGGCCGAGCGCTTCAAGCTGCCCATCTTCACCTTCATCGACACCCCGGGCGCCTTCCCCGGCCTGGACGCCGAGGAGCGCGGCCAGAGCGAGGCAATCGCCCGCAACCTGTTCGTCATGGCCGGCCTGCGCACGCCGATCATCGCCACCGTGGTGGGCGAGGGCGGCTCTGGCGGCGCGCTCGCCATCGGCGTGGGCGACCGTGTGCTGATGCTGCAGTACAGCACCTATTCGGTCATCTCCCCGGAGGGCTGCGCTTCCATTCTGTGGAAGAGCGCGGAGAAGGCCTCCGAGGCCGCCGAGGTCATGGGCATCACCTCCGAACGGCTCATGGAGCTGGGCCTGATCGACGAGGTGGTGGACGAGCCCCTGGGCGGCGCTCACCGCGACGTCAACAGCATGGCGCAGCGGCTGAAAGAGTCCTTTTTGGCAAACCTCGCGCAACTCGAGGACCTGAGTCTCGATCAGCTCATGGCGCAGCGTTACGAGCGCCTGATGAGCTACGGCAACGTCGCCGAGGGTTAAGAGGGCGGAGGGCGCGATGCCGATGCCGCCCCCGTCCGATCCCTCGCCTACCGTGTCCACCGGGCTGCTCGCCGGCCTGCGGGCGGTCCCCGACGCCAGCCGTTACTGGGTCGCCTACAGCGGCGGCCTCGATTCCACCGTACTTCTGCACGCCGCGCGCGCGCTCCTCGGCGAGCGCGTCGCGGCGCTGCATGTGCACCACGGACTGCAGGCCGCGGCCGACCAGTGGGCCGAACGCTGTCGTGCGACGGCCGCGGCGTGGGGGATCGACTGCCGCGTGCGGGAGGTCGATGCCCGTGCCGCGCCCGGCGAGAGCCCGGAGGCCGCCGCGCGCCGCGCGCGCTACGCCGCCTTGCGCGCGGCGGTCGGTCACGGGGAGTGCGTGCTGCTCGCCCACCATCAGGAGGATCAGGCCGAGACGGTGCTGTTGCAGCTGCTGCGCGGCGGCGGCGCGCGCGGACTGGCGGCCATGCCGGCCGAGGCACCGTTCGGCGCGGGTCGGCTCGCGCGCCCTTGGCTCGGCCAGCCGCGGGCGGCACTCGAGGCCTATGCCGCCGAGCACGCACTGTCCTGGATCGACGACCCCAGCAACCGCGATCTGCGCTACGACCGCAACTACCTGCGTCACGAGATCATGCCGCGCCTGGGCGCGCGCTGGCCCGCGGCGGCCGCGTCACTGGCGCGTTCGGCGCGCCATGCGGCGCAGGCGGCGGAACTGGCCGACGCCCTCGCCGCGATCGATCTGGCCACGGTGGCGGAGGGCGCCGCGCTGCGCATCCCGGCGCTGCAGGCGCTCACCCCCGCGCGGCGCGACAACGCCCTGCGTCATTGGCTGCGCACGCGCGGGCTCGCCCTGCCGGACCCGGTGCACTTGGCCCGGGTGGTGAACGAGGTGCTGGGCGCCGCGCCCGATCGCGCGCCCTATGTGCACTGGGGGCAGGTGGAGGTGCGTCGCTTTCGTGACCGCCTGTACGCCACGCCGTCGCTGCCGCCGCATCAGCCCACCTGGCGGGTCGCCTGGGATCTGCGTGCGCCGCTGGAGCTGCCCGGCGGCGGGCGTCTGACGGTACAGACGGTGCGCGGCGCCGGGCTGCGCGTGGGCGCGCTGGAGGCGGGCGTCACGGTCGGCTTCCGGCGCGGCGGCGAGGCCTGCGCGCTACCGGGCCGCGCCGGTACCCGCCCGGTGAAGAAGTTGCTGCAGGAGGCGGGGCTGCCGCCGTGGGTGCGCGAGCGCCTGCCGCTGGTGTGGGTGGACGAGCGCCTCGCGCAGGTGGGCGATCGCTGGCGCTGCGCGCCCTGGGCCGTCGCCGATGGCGAACCGGGTCTCGAAATCCGCTGGGAAGCGCCGCCGGCGCTGCGGCCATTTCTGCCTGCCGATTGAAACCCACCGGCAAAAAGCCGAAAATAGCTCGGCTTTCCTCGCCGCGCCCGCGCTCAGCGCATCCTGCAGCACAACGAAACGGTACTCCATGACGAAGTACATCTTTATCACCGGCGGTGTCGTCTCGTCCCTGGGCAAGGGCATCGCATCGGCCTCCCTGGCGGCAATCCTGGAGGCCCGCGGGCTGAAGGTCACGCTGCTCAAGCTCGATCCCTACATCAACGTCGATCCCGGCACCATGAGTCCCTTCCAGCACGGCGAGGTGTTCGTCACCGAGGACGGCGCCGAGACCGACCTGGACCTCGGGCACTACGAGCGCTTCGTGCGCACCACCATGACCCGGCGCAACAACTTCACCACCGGGCGCATCTACGAGAACGTGATTCAGAAGGAGCGCCGCGGCGACTACCTCGGCGGCACCGTGCAGGTCATCCCGCACATCACCGACGAGATCAAGCGCTGCATCCGTGCCGGCGCAGGTGACGCCGACGTCGCCATGGTCGAGATCGGCGGCACGGTGGGCGACATCGAGTCGCTGCCGTTTCTGGAGGCCATCCGCCAGATGGGCGTGGAGCTCGGCCACCGCGACGCGCTGTTCATGCACCTCACGCTGCTGCCCTACATCCCCACCGCCGGCGAGCTCAAGACCAAGCCGACGCAGCACTCGGTGAAGGAGCTGCGTTCCATCGGTATCCAGCCCGACATCCTGCTGTGCCGCTCCGACCGCCCGCTGCCGGCGGACGAGAAGCGCAAGATCGCGCTGTTCACCAACGTGGAGGAGCGCGCGGTCATCTCCGCGGTGGACGTGAAGAGCATTTACACCATCCCCCTCGGGCTGTACGAGCAGGGCCTCGATGAGATCGTGGTCGACAAGCTGCGCCTCGCCGCGGGGGAGGCGGATCTCTCCGAGTGGAAGGCCTTCGTGCACGCCCTGGAGCACCCCGAGGGCGAGGCCACGGTGGCCATGGTCGGCAAGTACGTGAACCTCACCGAGGCCTACAAGTCGCTGTCCGAATCCTTGATGCACGCCAGCGCGCGCACGCGCACCCGCGTCAACATCGTGTACGTCGACTCGGAGGCCATCGAGCGCCACGGAACGAGCTGCCTGGACGGGATGGACGCCATCCTGGTGCCGGGCGGCTTCGGCGAGCGCGGCGTGGAAGGCAAGATCGCCGCGGCACGCTACGCGCGCGAGCAGGGGATCCCATATCTCGGCATCTGCCTTGGCATGCAGGTCGCGGTGATCGAGTTCGCGCGTCACATGGCGGGCCTGGAGGGGGCGCACAGCACCGAGTTCGACCGCGATACCCCGCACCCGGTGATCGCACTCATCACCGAATGGATGAGCGCCGACGGCCAGCGCGAGGTGCGC
This sequence comes from Ectothiorhodospiraceae bacterium 2226, assembly GCA_013348725.1. Lineage (NCBI taxonomy): Bacteria > Pseudomonadati > Pseudomonadota > Gammaproteobacteria > Chromatiales > Ectothiorhodospiraceae > Ectothiorhodospiraceae bacterium 2226. The sequence continues at coordinate 5,770 of CP054689.1, read as the reverse complement.
AGCGAACAGAGCGACAAGGGCGGCACCATGCGCCTCGGCGGGCAGCCGTGTCACCTCGCGTCCGATTCACGTGCCCGCGCGCTGTATGGCAAGGACGTGATCGTGGAGCGCCATCGCCACCGCTACGAGTTCAACAACGCCTACCGCGATCGCCTGCAACAGGCGGGTCTCCAGATCGTCGGCGAATCGCACGACGGCACGCTGGTGGAGGTGGTGGAACTCGCCGACCACCCGTGGTACGTCGCCTGCCAGTTTCACCCCGAGTTCACTTCCACGCCGCGCGACGGCCACCCGCTGTTCGAGGGTTTCGTACGCGCGGCGCGCGCTCGCCGCGACGCAGGCGATGACGCGAACGCGACGCACGCGGATGCCTCGCGCGCGCCGTCCGCTTAACGACTAGGAGCGCCCATGCAGCTTTGCGGTTTCGAGGTCGGCCTGGACCGACCGTTCTTCCTGATCGCCGGCCCGTGCGTGATCGAGAGCGAGCAACTCGCGCTCGACACCGCCGGCGAACTCAAGGAGATCGCGGCGCGCGTCGGCGTGCCGTTCATCTACAAGTCCTCCTTCGACAAGGCCAACCGCACCTCCACCAGCAGCTATCGCGGTCCCGGCATGGAAGAGGGGCTGCGTATCCTGGAGACCGTGCGCGCGCAGCTCAAGGTGCCCGTGCTGACCGACGTGCACGAGGACACGCCGCTCGACGAGGTGGCCGCGGTGGTGGACGTGCTGCAGACGCCGGCGTTTCTGTGTCGCCAGACCAACTTCATCCAGAACGTCGCGCGTCAGGGCAAGCCGGTGAACATCAAGAAGGGCCAGTTCCTGGCGCCGTGGGACATGAGCAACGTGGTGGACAAGGCCCGCGCCACCGGCAACGAGCAGCTCATGGTCTGCGAGCGCGGCGTGTCGTTTGGCTACAATACGCTGATCTCGGACATGCGCGGCCTGGCCGTGATGCGCGAGACCGGCTGCCCGGTAGTATTCGACGCCACCCACTCGGTGCAGCAGCCGGGCGGCCGCGGCGCCAGTTCCGGCGGCCAGCGCGAGTTCGTGCCGGTGTTGGCCCGCGCGGCGGTCGCCGCCGGCATCGCCGGCCTGTTCATGGAGACGCATCCGCGTCCCGACGAGGCACTGAGCGACGGCCCCAACGCCTGGCCGCTGGGGCGTATGGAACGCCTGTTGGGCGTGCTGCGCGAGTTGGACGCGGCGGTGAAGGCCCGCCCCTTCGACGAGCTGGAACTGTAGCCTCCGCCCGACCTTTCGCTCTGGTGGCCTGTTTTGAATCGCCCAGTTGTTTTGGATAGCCCAGTCGTTAAACAAGCTTGGAGTAGGACGTTGGAAAACGCACAAATAACGGACGTACGCGCGCGCGAGATCCTCGATTCGCGCGGTTTCCCTACCGTCGAGGCCGACGTGATTCTGGAGTCGGGCGCCATCGGGCGCGCGGCCGTGCCGTCGGGCGCCTCCACCGGCACGCGCGAGGCGATCGAGTTGCGCGACGGGGATGCCACGCGTTACGGCGGTAAGGGTGTGCGCAAGGCGGTGGAGAACGTCAACGACGCCATTCGCCGCGCGCTGATCGGCAAGGAGGCCACCGCCCAGGCGGATATCGACAACACCATGATCGAGCTGGACGGCACCGAGAACAAAGGGCGCCTGGGCGCCAATGCCATCCTGGCGGTGTCGCTGGCAGTGGCCAAGGCGGCCGCCAAGCAGGCCGAGGTGCCGCTGTTCCGTTACCTCGGCGGCAAGGGCCCGTTCCGTATGCCGGTGCCGATGATGAACATCATCAACGGCGGCGCGCACGCCGACAACAGCGTCGATCTGCAGGAATTCATGATCTTGCCGGTCGGGGCGCCCAGCCTCACCGAGGCCGTGCGTTACGGGGCCGAGGTGTTCCATGCCCTGAAGAAGGTGCTGAGCGAGCAGGGCTTGAGCACCGCCGTCGGCGACGAGGGCGGCTTTGCGCCGAACCTGTCGTCCAACGAGGCGGCGCTCGAGGTCATCATGCAGGCCATCGAGCGCGCCGGCTATCGCCCGGGCGAGGACATCTACATCGGCCTGGACGCGGCCAGCTCCGAGTTCTACCAGGACGGCCGTTACGTGCTCGGCTCGGAAGGGCGCAGCATGGAGGCGGGCGAGTTCGTCGACTACCTCGCCGCGTGGGTGGACAAGTACCCGATCATCAGCATCGAAGACGGCATGGCCGAGGACGACTGGGCCGGCTGGAAGCTGCTCACCGAGCGCCTCGGCCAGCGCGTGCAGCTGGTGGGCGACGACCTGTTCGTGACCAACACCGAGATCCTCAAGCAGGGCATCGACCGCAGCATCGCCAACTCCATCCTCATCAAGGTGAACCAGATCGGCACGCTGAGCGAGACGCTGGCGGCGATCGAGATGGCGCGTGCCGCGGGCTACACCGCAGTGATCTCGCACCGCTCGGGCGAGACCGAGGACACCACCATCGCCGACCTGGCGGTGGCCACCGGCGCCGGCCAGATCAAGACCGGTTCGCTGTCGCGCTCCGACCGCGTGGCCAAGTACAACCGTCTGATGCGTATCGAGGAGTTGCTCAAGGACAAGGCGACCTACCCGGGCAACCAGGCGTTCTACAACCTGGCGCGCCCGTGACCGCTCGCGGCGTGCGTGGCGGGCCTGTGCGTGCCGCCACGCACGCCGCGGTCAGGGCTGGGGTAGGCTAGGGACATGAAGCCGATCGTCGCAACGCTCGCGGTTTTGCTGCTGCTGCTCCAATACACGTTGTGGGCGGGGCAGGGCGGGCTGCGCGACGTGTGGCACTACAAGCAGCAGATCGCCGAGCAGCAGGAGGAGAACCGTGTGCTCTCGGAGCGCAACCGTGCGCTGGAGGCCGAGGTGCTGGACCTCAAGCAAGGCCTGGAGGCGCTGGAGGAGCGGGCGCGCAGCGAGCTCGGCATGGTGAAGGAGGGCGAGACCTTCTTTCAGGTGATAGGCGAGTGAACGACACACCCCTGTGGGCAGTAGTCCCCGCGGCCGGCAGCGGCGCGCGCATGGGCACATCCATCCCCAAGCAGTACCTTCCCCTGCACGGCAAGACGGTCATCGAACACACCGTGGAGCGGCTGCTCGCGCACCCGCGCGTGGCCGGTGTGGTGCTGGCGCTGGCGGCCGACGATGGGCACTGGGCCGCCCTGCAGCGCGTATTCGACAAGCCGGTATGGCTGGTGGCGGGCGGCGCCGAACGCAGTGACTCGGTGCGCAACGCCCTGATGCTCCTCGGCGAGCAGGCGAGCGCGTCGTCGTGGGTATTGGTACACGACGCGGCGCGTCCCTGCCTGCGCGCGCAGGACATCGACCGCCTGATCGACGCCGCCGCCGACCACGCCGTGGGCGCTCTGCTCGGGGTGCGGGTGAACGACACGGTCAAGCGCAGCGATGCGCGCGGCAGCGTGACCGCCACGGTCAGCCGCGAGGGGCTGTGGCGCGCCCTTACCCCGCAGATGTTTCGCCTGGGTGCGCTGCGCGAGGCCTTGGAGGCCGCGCAGCGCGCGGGCGAGCCGATCACCGACGAGGCCGGCGCCATGGAGCGCCTGGGCTTGCAGCCGCTCATGGTTGAAGGTCACGCCGACAACATCAAGATCACCCGCCCGCAGGACCTCGCGCTCGCCGCGCTGTTCCTGCGCCAACAGCAGGAGCAGGAGGCATGAGGATCGGGCACGGCTACGACGCGCACCGCTTCGGTGCGGCGCGCGCCTTGATTCTGGGCGGGGTGGAGGTGCCGCATACCGAGGGCCTGCTGGCGCATTCCGACGGCGACGTGGTCATCCACGCGCTGTGCGATGCGCTGCTCGGCGCCGCGGGCCTCGGCGACATCGGCCGCCACTTCCCGGACACCAGTGCCGAGTTCAAGGACGTCGACAGCCGGGTATTGCTGCGCCGCGTGGTGGCGAGCCTGGCCGAGGCCGGCTGGCAGGTGGGCAACATCGACCTCACGGTGGTCGCCCAGGTGCCGAAGCTCGCGCCGCACATCGCCGCCATGCGGCGTCTGCTGGCGGCGGACCTGCAGGTCGCCGAGAGCCAAGTCAACGTGAAGGCCACCACCACCGAGGGCATGGGTTACATCGGCCGGCGCGAGGGTATCGCGACGCACGCCGTGGCCCTCATCCTGCCACGTGGCTGAGCTCGCGGCGCGTCTCGCCGGCCCGTTCCCTCCCGATCCCTACGCCTACGGCGGGCCGCGCGTGCGTGGGCGCGTGCGCGCGCGTCCGGAGCACTTTCAGGTCGACGAGGAGCCACTCGAGCCGCCGCTGGGCGAGGGACAGCACCTGTGGGTGCAGGTGCGCAAGCGCGGCGCGAACACCGAGTGGGTCGCGCGCCAACTGGCGCAGGCCGCCGGCGTACCCCCGCTGGACGTCGGCTACGCCGGGCTCAAGGACCGCCACGCGGTTACCACGCAGTGGTTCAGCATCGATCTCGCCGGCCGCGATCCCGACCCCGCCGGGCTGGCAGGCGAGGACTACGAAGTGCTCGCGGTGGGCCGCCATCCGCGCAAGCTGCGTCGCGGGGAGCTCGCGGGCAACCGCTTCACCCTGCAGCTCACCGATCTCGCGGGCGATCTGGATGCGCTCGAGACGCTGCTGCCGGTACTCGGTGAGCAGGGCGTCCCCAACTACTTCGGTCCGCAGCGCTTCGGCCGCGGCGGCGACAACCTGCGCCGCGCGGCGCTGATGCTGGCGGGGGAGTTGCGCCCGCCGCGCCACCAGCGGGGACTGTATCTCTCGGCGGCACGCTCGTTTCTGTTCAACCAAGTGCTGGGCGCGCGCGTCGCCGCGGACACTTGGCGCACCGCGCTGGCCGGGGAGGCGCCGTTCTACGGCGGCCAGGGCTACCGACGCGGGCCGAGCGGACCGCTGTGGGGGCGTGGGCGCAGCCCGGTGTTCGGGGCCGCCGCGCAGGTGGAGCGGGATGCCCTTGCGCCGTACGCGGCGCTCTGCGAGGCGCTGGAGCATGTGGGGCTCAAGCAGGAGCGCCGCGCACTCGCCTTGCCCGTGGCGGACCTGGCCTGGCAGCGCACGGAGGAGGGGTGGCAGCTGAGCTTCTGGCTGCCGGCCGGCGCTTATGCGACCAGCGTGCTCAGGGAGTTGGTCGAGTTGGTGGACCAGCCAGCGGCCGAGGACACCTCCGCCGCTTAGGGCAGGCGCGCGAGGCAATCCAATGTGGCGCGGAACGCTCTAGCGGCGCGTCAGCCCGACTTGGGCCGCCGCAACAGCACGTACACCGCGCCGGTACCGCCGTCCACCGGCTGGGCCGAGGCAAACGCGAGCACGTCGTCCCACTGGCGCAGCCAACCGTTCACCTTCACCTTCAGCACCGGCTGCTTGCCGCGCGAGCCGTGTCCCTTGCCGTGGATGACGCGCACGCAGCGCGCGCCTTGCGCCCGGCAATCGAACAGGAACGCCGCAAGCTCCGCGCGCGCCACCGGCACCGTCATGCCGTGCAGATCGAGCTCGCCCTGCACCACGTAGTGCCCGCGGCGCAGCCGGCGCATCACCGTCTGCTGGATACCGGGGCGCTGAAACAGCAGCTCTTCGCCGGTCTCGACCTCGGCAAGGTCGTACTCGTCCGAAAGCAGGTCGCGCAACACCTGCTGCTCGTCGGCCTCGAGCTGCCGCGGGCGCGGCGGCACCGACGTGGCGGGCGGCGGCACGCGGTCGTGGCGCAGCGGGATCACGTCCGCCACCGCGGCACGAAACAGCGCGCGTTCGTCCTCGTTGATGGAATCGTCGTCCGTCAT